>JBEIFD010000096.1:0-9382 GCA_040382535.1 Merismopediaceae cyanobacterium | reverse complement strand
TTTTAGGCTCTGCCGTTCTTCTTGACTTAATCGGACAATATAGGTCTTGAGCATGGTTACTTATTAGGATATCTGTTGAGGTAATGAATAGCCTCTCTATTTTCCCTCAAATTCACAATCTTTAGCTTGACAGACCACTAGTGATTATTTACAGGGATTAACACCCCGTTTGCAAAACGGACAATAACAATCGAAAGACGATCGCCATTTTCTGCGTTAGCAAGTTTCCTGCAATTGTTTAAGCATTTTTCTCAAGGAATCACGCCAGTAGGGAGGATAATCCCCCAAAATATCTGTTATCTTTTTACCCGAAAGCACGGAGTAGGCGGGACGAACGGCAGGAGTTGGATAATCTGCGGTAGTAATCGGTATGACCCGTTGAACTTTGAGCGGAAATCCTAATGCCCTAGCTTCTTCAAAAATCGCGATCGCGAAATCATACCAACTGACCACACCGCTATTAGTGAAATGATAAATTCCCGTTGCTTCGCTTTGGAGTAATTGGGCGATCGCGTCGGCAATATCTTTGGCCCAACTAGGACTACCCACTTGATCGGCTACGACTCGCAATTCTTCCCGATCTTGACCCAATCGGAGCATGGTTTTCACAAAATTCCCCTTGCCATAAACCCCATAGACCCAGGCGGTTCTTAGGATTAAATAATTATCCGTGACTTGTTGAATGCCCACTTCTCCCGCTAATTTACTTTTCCCGTAACTACTGAGGGGATAGGTGGGATCAGTTTCTAGGTAAGGCGTATTTTTCTGGCCATCAAAGACATAATCCGTAGAAACTTGCAATAACAACGCTCCTATTTTTTTGCTTCTTCAGCCAGAATGGTCGGAGCCGTTCCGTTCACTGCCTGAGCTAAATCAACTTCACTTTCTGCCTTGTCCACCGCCGTATAGGCCGCCGAATTAACAATCAGATTTGGTCGAATTTGCTGAAAAAGTTGACGAATATGTTCACTCTGACTGAGATCTAATTCTTGACGAGTCAGGGCAATCACCTCTCCTAAGGGCATTAGGGTTTGCTGGAGTTCTTGTCCTAGCTGTCCATCTGCGCCTGTTAATAAAATACGGGTCATCATATCATTGTGTTAGTGGTTTTTACTTACTCACTTTACCAATAACGCCCTCAACCAGCCAATCCATTTTCTCTAGGGCAATATCCGTTTGCAGTAAGGATTTTCCTGCGGGAACCATGACTTTACCCGTATTATCCTTAATGGGGCCTTTATAAATAACCATCGTGCCGTCCATAAATTTAGCTTTAACTGCATCGGCTTCTTTTTTGGCTTTTTCACTGACGGCTGGGCCATAGGGCGACATTTTAATAAAGCCTTCCTTAAATCCCCCGCGAATAAGATGGGGAATACCGCCATTCATCAAGGTTTTACCTGCTTTAATGTCATTAATGTATTGGGTATAAATATTGGCCCAATCCCATTCCGCGCCTGTAAGATAACCTTTGGGTGCTAGTTTTGCTTGGCTGGCATGATAACCAGAGGAGAAAATACCGCGTTTTTCGGCGGTTTCGATCACAATTTTCGGACTATCGACATGACAAGTCAACACATCAACTCCTTGATCTGCCATACTGTTGGCCGCTTGGGCTTCTTTAACAGGTTCTGCCCAATCTCCTGTGAAAATAACTTGGGTAGTTGCTTTCGGATTAACGCTCCTCGCTCCCAGGGTAAAGGCGTTGATATTGAGTAACACCTGGGGAATGGGTTTGGCGGCGACAAAACCTAATTTATTCGTTTTTGTGGTTAATCCCGCGACAATTCCTGCAAGATACTGGGCTTCGGCAATATAACCAAAATAACTACCGATATTCTTGGGGTGAACACCCTCTTGGAAGAGACCGCCTGCATGGAAAAACTGAACTTCAGGGTATTGTTTAGCAATATCTAAGATATGGGGATCAAAATAACCAAAAGACGTGGGGAAAAGAGCTTTTGCGCCGTCCTGGTCGATCATACTGCGCATGGCTTCTTGGACTTCGTTGGTTTCGGGTACACTGGCTTGTTCTACTAATTTCACTCCAGGTAAAGCGGCGATCGCGGCGGCTCCTTCTGCGTGGGCTTGGTTATAGCCAAAATCATCCTTGGAACCCACATAAATAAAACCGACAACCAAGGGTTCTCCCGTTGTGCCAGAGGTAGCAGGACTCGCGCCTGTTGTGGTTTCTGGGGGAGTTTCTTGGGCGGGGGTACAACCTGTGCCAAATTTTACCGTTGCAGCAAAAGCTGATGTGGCGAGCAATCCTCGGATGATTTGACGACGGGAGAGGGAAAATTTTTCGGGTTTCATCATTATTTAAAAGTCCTGATTGAGCTTGAACGGTAAAGAATTGATTGGCAAAATCACCCATTTCAAGAAAAATAAAATATTATTGGATAATTTTGTCGGTTTTTATGGTGAATGGGAACTGACTGGTTGGATAACGTTAAATTTTAACTATAAAAAAAGATTACCGAAAAAAAGCGATTCCAAACCATCTAATCATTCTTTCGTAAATGGATTGTATCGCTGATCACGATTAACGAAGCTTTTTCAATAATTGCGATCGCTGATCACCCCTCTCTCCCTTATCAGAGATAAAAAATCATCCCTATCGACGAAAGATAACCGATAATTAATCCATTACAAGTCAAGAGCCTGATCTATCTTCCCCGATGAACCAGCCCATCAAACCCGGTAAATTAATCAATGATCACTATTTAGTTAAGCTCATCCTTGGTCAGGGAAGATTTAATCGAACCTACTTGGTAGAAGATACCCATCGTTTCAATGAACCTTGTGTTGTCAAGGAATTCGCCCCTAAAATTGAAGATCCTGTTATTCGACAAAAAACGGCAGAACTCTTCCATCGTCAAGCAGAAATTCTTTATAATCTATATCATCCGCAATTAGCCAATTTTAGGGAAATTTTCCAAGTATCCCCAGAAAATCCAGATTCGATTTTTTTGGTTCAAGATTATGTTGAGGGGCAGACCTATCAGGATTTATTAAATTTACGGCGGAGTCGGGGCAAATTTTTCAATGAAGCCGAAATAAAATCTCTATTGCAACAGGTTTTGCCAATTTTGCAGTATCTCCACGAGCAAGGAATTATTCATCGCGATATTTGCCCTAAAAATATTATTCAGCGTGAATTTGACTCATTACCCGTTTTAATCGATTTTAGTAGCGTCAAACTTTTAGAACCCAAATCATCACAAGAGCAGTCAATTCAAGCTGTTAATGGCCAACCAAAAACTTCTTGGGTTTTAAATCAATTGGGAAAGATGACCTATGGGAGTAAGGAACAGGAATCGCTTGAATTGGTCTCTATTGATAGGGATTTATACGGTTTAGGGGTTACGGCGGTGGTACTGCTGACGGGAAAGGATATTTCTCTTTTAACGGATACCCAACCAACCCTAGCAGAAATATTGCACCAGCACTCTGTTAGTCCCCAGCTAACCCAGGTTTTGTTGAAAATGTTAGCTAATCCAAGGGAGCCTCGCTTTTCTTCTGCGAAGGAAATACTCGATGATTTAAACCGAGAGAATTTTTCTGATTCTGATAATAATGAGGGAAAAAATAAGGGCAATATCAGCACAATCCCAGCCGATCAGTCTAAATCTAATTCTGTAGCTCCTGTCGTTCAAAATTCTGATAAAGCGGCTATTTCTCCTCCTTCTCAAAAAGTTCTCTGGGGCTGTTTAGGTAAATTAAGTTTATTTCTCTTACTGGTCACTATTTCTGGACTAATGGGTTGGTTTGCAGGTAAAACTTGGCTAGTGAAGATGTTGCAACCGACGGCGATTAATTCGACAAATTCCGATATTTTGACCTCAAACAACGGTTCTACGGAGACGACTGCTCCCCCAGAAGAGGGAAATAACAATAAGGATCTGGTCACTCGACGGCGGGAATTGGGGATCGATCGCCTCTTTTTTGATCAGTTAGTTGATCAACGTTTAGCTATTCAAGAAACAAATCCTGAAAATAAGACAGATTCTAAGGAAAAAGCGAGGGACAAAGCCGCTCATGATCTCTTAGATAAACTTGCTCGCCTGAGTCCAGACGCATTGGGGCAATTAGGTCGTTATGGCATTGAACAACGGTCTGAATGGGCCAGACGGGTTAATCAATTGCATTTGAGTAGTCGCGCCCTCTCTAATTTAGTGAATATTCGTTTTTTAAAGGATTTTCCTGAGCTAGAAAACCAGAATTTTATGGATCAGCCCCTGGGTCAGGTTTGGTACGCGATCGCGTTTGATACCGTCAAATCTCTAGAAGTCAAGCAAAACTATGAACTATTAACCAAAGATGCAACCCAGACGACTCAACAGGTCATGGGTAAACTCGAATCTGGCGAGGGAAAAGCCTATAGTATTTCTTTGCCCGCATCTAAACCAATGGAAATTAAACTCCAAGCCAGTCCCGATGCCCTGCTGACTATTTATTCCCCCACTGGACAGGAAATTTTATTAGACAACTCTCGCACTCATCAGTGGTCGGGAATTCTGCCCGAAAGCGGTTACTACGAAATTCTGGTTACGTCAAAAGCCAAAGAAGCCTTTGATTATCAACTGACTCTCAGTGTTTGGTAGGGTCTGGGAACTTGAATTTTTGACCCAATTATCCCGTAACGAAACGCCACAACGCCCTATAATAACAAAATATTACGGTGAAAACGCAACTCGAAGACTATGGCAGAAACCCTACTATTCAAAGCATTACAACAGGCGATCGACGAAGAAATGGGGCGGGATGAAACCGTCTATGTTCTGGGAGAAGATGTAGGGCAGTACGGCGGTTCCTACAAAGTAACGAAAGATTTATACGAAAAATACGGTGAATGGCGGGTACTCGATACTCCCATTGCCGAAAATAGTTTTACAGGCATGGCCGTCGGTTCAGCGATGACAGGTTTGCGTCCCATTATTGAAGGAATGAACATGGGCTTTTTGCTGCTCGCCTTCAACCAAATTGCGAACAATGCAGGAATGCTCCGTTATACCTCTGGGGGAAACTTTAAAATTCCGATGGTGATTCGCGGGCCAGGCGGAGTGGGCAGACAACTCGGTGCAGAACATTCCCAACGACTAGAAGCCTATTTTCACGCGGTTCCAGGTCTAAAAATTGTGGCTTGTTCTACTCCCTACAATGCCAAGGGTCTTTTAAAAGCGGCTATTCGTGACGATAATCCCGTCCTATTTTTTGAACACGTTTTACTCTACAACCTCAAAGAAAACCTGCCCGATGGGGAATATATTGTTCCCCTAGATAAAGCTGAAATTGTCCGTCCTGGGAAAGATATCACCATTCTCACCTATTCTCGGATGCGTCACCATTGTTTGCAGGCTCTCAAACAAATCGAAAAAGACGGATATGATCCCGAAATTATCGATCTGATTTCCCTCAAACCCTTTGATATGGAAACAATAGGAGAATCTATTCGCAAAACCCATCGAGTCATCATTGTCGAAGAATGTATGAAAACGGGCGGGATCGCGGCGGAATTAATGTCCTTGATCACCGAGCAATTTTTTGATGAATTGGATTCTCCTGTGGTTCGATTATCTTCCCAGGATATTCCCACACCCTATAACGGAGCCTTGGAACGGTTAACCATTGTTCAACCCCATCAGATTGCCGAAGCCGTCAAAAAAATGATGAATTTGGGTTTCTAACCGTCGGTTGAGTTAAACAAAGCGCAATCCAATGACCAAGAATGAGAGATTACAGTTTATTTAATAATTTTTTACGTTTCTTTGGGGTTAATCTAGTTTATTGGGTTCTACGGACTATTTAAGTTTAAGGGCGCACGCTATGCGCCCCTACTAAGGCTAATTTTTTTGACACAACTGCATAGTAAATTAGACTCTGTTTTGTTGGGTTTGTCCGTATTTAACCCAACTTACTTTTTTAATGTCATGGCGTTAAGACCCTATTTTTTGGTAGAGTTCAAAAAGATCAGGCTCAACACCTATCTTTCTATTTCTTACTTCCTTCTTTCCGTATGCAAAAACAGCGTTGGTTAATTGCCCTCATTCTGGCTCTAGTGGTCGGTTCCTTTGTGGTTTTGTTTAAACTACCTCTACAACTCGGTTTAGACCTCCGAGGGGGGGCGCAGTTAACGATGGAAGTCCAACCGACAAAAGAAGTCACTCAAATTAAACCAGAAGATTTGGCCGCCGTTAAAACCGTAATTGAAAATCGGGTTAATGCCTTGGGGGTATCGGAACCCTTGGTGCAAACGGTGGGACAGGATAAAATATTGGTTCAATTGCCTGGAGTCACTAATCCTGAACAGGCAGAACGAATTTTAGGGGGAACGGCTCAACTAGAATTTCGGGAACAACGGCAGGGAACAGAAGGAGAATTTCAGGCAGAATATAGCATTAAACGCCAATTAGAGGCTCAATCGGTTTTTTTGAGAAAGCAAAATGTTGATCCGACTAAATTAACCGAATTAATTCAATCTCTAGAGGGTTCTAATCAAGCTCTCCTGAAACTGTTTGAACCCGTTGGACTGACAGGCACAAATCTCAAGGATGCTCGTCCTTCTCCCACTCAAGCGGGCAATGCCTGGGAAGTGGCGATTCGTTTTGATGATGCGGGTGGTCAGAAGTTTGCCGAGTTAACCAAAAATTTAGCGGGAACGGGTCGCAGTATCGGAATTTTTCTGGATAATAGCTTAGTGAGTGCGCCTGTCGTGGGAGTTGAGTTTGCGAGTACGGGAATTTCGGGGGGTAGTGCGGTTATTACGGGCAATTTTACGGTAGAAACGGCTAATGATTTAGCGGTGCAGTTAAGGGGGGGTTCTTTACCTTTTCCAGTCAAAGTGGTGGAAAATCGGACGGTCGGCGCAACGTTGGGACAAGATAGTATTCGTCGTAGTATTGTCGCTGGAGCGGCTGGTTTGTCGTTAGTTTTGATCTTTATGGCGGTTTATTATCGTTTGCCTGGAGTAATTGCTGACGTATCGTTGTTAATTTATACCTTATTAAGTCTGGCGGCTTTTGCTTTGATTGGGGTGACGCTCACTCTGCCAGGAATTGCGGGATTTATTCTCAGTATTGGGATGGCAGTGGATGCTAATGTGTTGATTTTTGAGCGGACTCGTGAGGAATTGCGAGCAGGAAATACGCTCTATCGATCAGTTGAAGGCGGTTTTTATCGAGCTTTTTCTAGTATTTTAGATAGTAATGTAACGACTTTGATTGCCTGTGGCGCACTTTTTTGGTTGGGTTCAGGTTTAGTGAAAGGCTTTGCTTTGACCCTGGCGATCGGGGTTATGGTGAGTATGTTCACGGCTTTGACCTGTAGCCGCACGTTACTCTTGATGGTGGTTTTGGGTGTGCCTGGAATTCGTCAAAAACCTGAGTTATTTTGTCCCAACCTAGACAATGCCGCGATCGCAAAAAGTGCAATTTAGGCAACAATTAAATTATTAGGAGAAGAAAAAACATGAAAATTGATGTGATTAAACGGGAAAAATTTTGGTGGGCAACTTCCGTTTTTATTATTGCCTTTGGCTTGATTGCGATGGCGGTTTCTTGGTCAATTATTGGCACACCGTTAAAACCGAGTTTAGATTTTATCGGTGGAACGCGGTTACAGTTGCAACTCGAATGTTCTGTTAATAACAGTTGCCAAGAACCCATTGATGTGGCCAAAGTGCGAGAAGTTCTGGATGAAGAAGGATTAGGGGGGAGTGGTATTCAAATTATTGAAAATTATACTTTATCTATTCGTTCTAAAACCTTGGATGTCGGGGAAAGAACTAAGTTGCAACAAGTTTTAACGGAAAAAATTGGTAAATTTAATCCTAAAACTATTCAGATTGATACGGTTGGGCCGACGGTCGGAAAAGAATTATTTAGCTCTGGATTATTGGCTTTACTGCTATCTTTTTTGGGTATTGCTATTTATTTGAATTTTCGTTTTCAAACAGATTATGCTTTCTTTGCGATCGTTGCTTTGTTCCACGATATTTTATTAACCGTCGGAATTTTTGCGATTTTAGGATTAACTATTGGTGTAGAAGTAGATAGTTTATTTTTGGTTGCACTTCTAACTATTATCGGTTTTTCAGTTAATGATACTGTGGTTATTTATGACCGCATTCGGGAGAATTTAGAAAAATATCCTGATGAAACCATTAATGATATTGTCGATGATTCGGTTAATCAAACTTTAACCCGTTCTGTCAATACAACTTTAACGGTTTTATTACCCTTAATTGCCATTTTCTTCTTCGGTGGTGAGACTTTAAAATATTTTGCTTTAGCCTTAATTATTGGCTTTTCAACAGGAGCTTATTCCAGTATTTTTATTGCTAGTAGCCTACTTGCTTGGTGGCGTAATCGTCCGAGTTTAAAGAAAGCAACGTCTTGATTTTTTGTATTTTAAACTCTTTTTCTTTTTTGGTTACTTTAATGAAGATTTCTTAATAAAGGTGTGATAAACGGGAGAATTTTTTAGACACTGAATCCAAAAAGCGAGCCATTCTTCTCAATTTTTTTAAAACGCGATTAGCTTTGATTTTTAACGCTGATCTCATAATATTGGAAAGGATGAGCTACAATATAAACAAAATCTGATTAGTCAGTAATATGCAACTTATTGATTCATTAAAAAACGAAGGAATCATTCATTCCGATCCAGAAATCATGAGCGGAACTCCTGTTTTTGTGGGTAGTCGCGTTTCTCTACAAACATTTTTTGACTACTTGGAAGGAACAGAAGGCTTAAGTGAGTTCATTAATGATTTTCCTTATTTAGAAAAGTTAGCCATTAAAGCTTTAGAAAATGTTGCAAAATTAGTCATTATTGAAACCAGTCAAAATAATGCTTATCTTATTAGATGAGAACCTTTTAAATAAAAAACTTAAATAGCCTTTTATCGAACGAGGTTATCGTGTTTTTAACGTTTATGATCTTTGGATGGCAAGGTCTTAAGGGCAAAGAAATTTTGGAACGAGCCTCAAGTTACCCTTTTAATATTTGTATCGCAGGCGACAAAAACCTACCCTACCAACAAAATTTATCAAAATGCTCGATTCAAGTCATTATTTTAAATACTCGTACAACTCGACCGAGTTACTTAGTACCTCTGATGGAAAAAATCAGTGATAAATTGTCTCCTTCATTAGTTAGTTTCTCGTTTTTTTCAATGATTTAGGTGAGATTCAACAGATTAATTAACGCGATCGCCTCTTACTGTGAGAATAAAAACGCGATCGCGAATTAAAGTTTATTTAGCTTTAACCAAATCAATAAAAATGAAAACTCTACCAATTAATTTACCCCAAACTCAGATTAAAGAATTTTGTCAACGATATTATATTCGTCAATACCTTTGCCAAAATAAAAGCCT
>JBEIFD010000095.1:0-9407 GCA_040382535.1 Merismopediaceae cyanobacterium | reverse complement strand
GAACTCAACAATCCTGAGTTTGCTTCTGACTATCTTCAAGATGCTTTAGAAGAAGGAGGTATTCCACTTTTTTTAGTTGCTCTCAGACAGATTGTACAACATCAAAAAGGATTAACAACAGTCGCCAAAGAAACTGGATTAGGGCGAGAAAGTCTTTATAAAACTCTATCTGAGCAAGGTAATCCTCATTTATCAACGATTGATAAAATACTCAAAACAGTTGGAATGAAGATTACAGTAATTCCTGATCAGGCTTCTCTCTAAAAACTTTTGGCTTTTTATGAATTTTATTAATTGTGATCGCTTTTTAATAAGGGTTGAGACAGCGATCGCGAAATTGATGCTACACGAAGACTACAAACAAGGTGACCCTATTTTTGTCGATGGGTCGTCTGAAACTTTAAGCAGTGGGCAACATTGCGATCGCCATTTTCCCTTAACGTCTCCTTAATTAGCCATTAACAGCCTATTAACGAACTTCAAGGTATGAAATCGATTCTCAAAATAAAGATGGTCATCAATGTTACCGAGAGTACCCAGACCTGATAAATTGTTGTAATGTTCAGTGACAAAAATTTATAGAGTAAGTCATGCGAGTTCTGGTTATTGGTGGCGATGGCTATTGTGGTTGGGCAACTGCGCTCCACCTATCCCAAAAAGGTCATGAAGTCGGGATTTTAGACAGTTTGGTGCGTCGTTTCTGGGATTCCCAGTTGGGGGCTGATACTCTCACGCCCATCGCGTCGATCCAGCAGCGCATTCAACGCTGGAAAGATTTAACGGGTAAATCTATTGATCTGTTTATTGGCGATATCACGGATTATGCCTTTCTCAGCCAATCCATGCGGCAATTCCAGCCCGATAGTATCGTTCACTTTGGCGAACAACGGTCTGCACCTTTTTCCATGATTGACCGAGAACACGCGGTACTAACCCAAGTCAATAACGTGGTCGGTAACCTGAATCTTCTCTACGCGATGAAAGAAGATTTTCCCGATAGTCATCTCGTCAAATTGGGAACAATGGGTGAGTATGGAACCCCCAATATTGATATCGAAGAAGGCTACATCACCATTGAACACAATGGTCGCAAAGATACCCTGCCCTATCCCAAACAACCTGGCAGTTTTTATCATCTCAGCAAAGTCCACGATAGCCACAATATTCACTTTGCCTGCAAGATGTGGGGACTCCGCGCCACTGACCTCAATCAAGGGGTCGTTTACGGGGTACTGACCGACGAAACAGGCATGGATGAAATGCTGATTAATCGTCTGGACTATGACGGCGTTTTTGGGACGGCTCTCAATCGGTTTTGTATTCAAGCGGCGATCGGTCATCCCCTCACGGTCTATGGAAAAGGTGGCCAAACTCGCGGTTTCTTGGATATTCGGGATACGGTGCGCTGTATTGAACTCGCGATCGCCAATCCCGCCGAAGCAGGAAAATTCCGAGTCTTTAACCAATTTACTGAATTATTTAGTATTGGGGACTTGGCAACTATGGTTCAAAAAGCAGGTAGCACTTTGGGGCTAAAGGTCGAAATTGATCATTTAGAAAATCCCAGAATTGAACTAGAAGAACACTATTTCAACGCTAAAAATACGAACTTGCTAGACCTGGGACTCCAACCCCATTTCTTGTCCGATTCTCTGCTAGATTCTCTCTTGAATTTTGCTAAAAAATATCAAGAGCGTGTGGATTATCAGCAGATTTTACCCAAAGTATCTTGGCGTAGATAATTTAACCCATTAACCCGCATGAGAATTGCTCTTTTTACTGAAACTTTTTTACCGAAAATTGACGGTATTGTTACTCGTTTAAAGCATACGGTTGAACATCTACAACGGGAGGGACATCAGGTTTTAGTCATCTCTCCTGATGGAGGAATCAAGGAATACAAGGGAGCTAAGGTGTATGGGGTTTCGGGAATTCCCCTGCCCCTTTATCCTGAGTTGAAATTAGCCATTCCTCGACCAACGCTAAAAATTGTTTTAGAAAAGTTTAGACCCGATCTCATTCATGTGGTTAATCCTGCCGTTTTAGGATTAGGGGGAATTTATTACGCAAAAGTTCTCAATATTCCCCTAGTGGCTTCCTATCACACCCATTTACCCCAATATTTACAGCATTACGGCTTAGGTGCGTTAGAAGGTTTGTTGTGGGAATTGTTAAAACTAGGCCATAATCAAGCCCAATTAAATCTTTGTACTTCAACTGCAATGGTTGAAACTCTATTAGATCACGGCATTGAACGGGTGGATCTCTGGCAACGGGGGGTGGATACGGAGATGTTTCAGCCCCATTTGGTTTGCTCAAAAATGCGATCGCGTCTTTCCCAGGGTAATCCCGATGCGCCGTTATTGCTCTATGTGGGCAGAGTGTCAGCAGAAAAACAAATCGATGAAATTAAACCTGTCCTAGAAGCGATTCCCTCTGCTCGTTTGGCGATCGTGGGAGATGGCCCCCACCGAGAAGCAATGGAAACCCATTTTGCGGAAACGAATACCCATTTTGTCGGTTATCTTCATGGCTTGGAATTAGCGGCGGCTTTTGCGTCTTCCGATGCGTTTATCTTTCCGTCTCGAACGGAAACCTTGGGATTAGTGTTATTAGAAGCAATGGCGGCGGGGTGTCCTGTTGTGGCGGCGCGATCGGGGGGAATTCCTGATATTGTCACCGATGGGGTGAATGGCTATCTTTTTGATCCGACGGATGCACGCGGGGCAGTGGTTGCCACTCAAAAATTGTTAGCAGCGACAGAGGAACGGGAATTATTGCGCCAAAATGCTCGCCAAGAGGCAGAAAAATGGGGTTGGAGTGCGGCCACCAAACAGTTGGTAACTTACTATGAATCGGTTTTAGATTCGGTTTCCTATGTTTCTGCGGCTTAGTTGGGGCTTGCTGAATAAGTCTACAAAAGGAGCCTAGATACCACACAACGCGAAAAATAGTGGTTTCAGAGATCAGTTTCCAGTTTCCAATTTCATACCAAATCCTGTTCTCATACCCCTTTTTTATCGAATGTAGGAGCTTAGTCTCTAAGCCTTATGCTCTATAGATTTGGGAACCAAACCCCTGCCAAATTTTAAAGATGTTTTGACAAGGGAATTTCGTATCAGTTCGTGATTTCCCAGTGAAGTGCATGGATTTTGAGCATTCAAATGCCATAAGCTTGCACCTCGTCGTTTTCAAAATGGCTGAAAGTATTGCCTTGTAAAGGTTCTATCTTTATTCAGCAAGCCCTATCGATCTTTCTGGGTTAGCCGTACGCTTGCAGTAATAACTGTTTGAGATCGGCGATCAACGGATAGCGGGGATTGGCTCCCGTACATTGATCATCAAAGGCCTGATCTGCCATCATCTCCACATGGCCCATAAAGAACTCTTCACTAACTCCCTGGGCAAAAAGAACCTCTTTAATGGTGTTGGGAATTTCCACTCTTGCTTTGAGGTCTTCCACGGCGGCAATCAATTTTTCTATTTTTTCATCATCGGTCTCTCCTCCTAAATGGAGATAATTGGCAATTTGGGCATAACGCCACTTGCTATTGGGGTATTTATTTTGGGAGAAGGTGGCTTGCTTGAAGGGAACATCCGTGGCGTTATACCGAATTACATGACTGATCATTAAGGCGTTCGCGAGGCCGTGGGGAATGTGACAGGTTCCCCCTAATTGGTGGGCTAGAGAATGACAAACGCCTAAAAACGCATTGGCAAAGGCCATTCCTGCGATCGTGGCGGCATAATGAACTTTTTCCCGTGCTTTGGGATCTTTGGCTCCGTTGGTGTAGGCACTAGGCAGATATTTAAACAGCAGACGAATGGCCTCTAGGGCTAATCCATTGGTATATTCGGAAGCCAAAACGGATACATAGGCTTCGATCGCATGGGTCAGGGCATCAATACCGCCATAGGCCGTCAGCCGTTTAGGAATATTAAGGGTTAATTCGGGATCGACGATCGCAATATTAGGAGTGAGGGCATAATCGGCCAAGGGATACTTAATGCCCGATTTTTCATCCGTAACCACCGCAAAGGGCGTAACCTCCGAACCCGTTCCTGATGTGGTAGGAATAGAAACCATGATGGCTTTTTTGCCGAGGGTCGGTAATTCATACACCCGTTTACGAATATCCATAAACCGCATGGCCAGACCCTCGAACTCAATTTCAGGATGTTCGTACATTAACCACATCACCTTGGCCGCATCCATGGGCGAGCCGCCGCCAAAGGCAATAATCACATCGGGATGGAAGCTGTTACAGATGGCTAGGCCGCTATGAACCGTCGCCAATGACGGATCGGGTTCTACATCATAAAAGGTGTAATGCTCCAGACCAATTTCCTCTAGGCTATCGGTAACTTCCTTGGTTAATCCCAATTCAAATAAGGGGCGATCGGTCACAATTAGGGCCCGTTTGCGATCGCTGAGGTCTCTTAGGGCAACAGGTAAACACCCCGATTTAAAATAAATTTTGGGCGGAATATGGAACCACAGCATATTCTCCCGACGTTCGGCGGCGGTTTTAATATTCAACAAATGATGGGGAGTCACGTTGGCAGAAATAGAATTGCCGCCCCAACTACCACACCCCAAGGTTAGGGACGGATCAAGACGAAAATTATACAGATCTCCGATCGCCCCCTGGGAAGACGGCGTATTAATCAGCACCCTAGAGGTTTCCACCTTACTTTCAAAATAGCGGATATGGTCTTGATTACTAGGATTGGTGTACAACGCCGATGTATGACCATGACCACCAAAAAGGATCAACTCTTCGGCCCTATCCACCGCATGACGAAAATCCTGGGCGTGGTACATGGCCAAAATCGGTGAAAGTTTTTCGTAGGCAAAGGGTTCATCCTTAGAAATCGCCTCCACTTCCCCAATTAATACCCTCGTATTTTCAGGGATGGTCAAACCCGCCACCTCCGCAATTTTAAGCACCGATTGACCGACGATCGCTGCATTCAAACGCCCATCGGTCAGAATAACCCGTCGTATCTGGTGGCGTTCTTCTTCGTTGAGAAAATAGGCCCCCCGTTTGATAAATTCCTTGCGAACCTCGTCATAAATGGCATCTACCACTACCACCGACTGTTCAGACGCGCAAATCGTGCCATTATCAAAGGTTTTACTCAAAATAATCGAACTTACTGCCATTTGAATATGGGCCGTTTCGTCAATCACCGCAGGGGTATTTCCCGCTCCGACCCCGATGGAAGGATGGCCCGAAGAATAGGCGGCTTTGACCATGCCTGGCCCGCCTGTGGCCAAAATTAGCTTAATATTGGGGTTTTGCATCAGAGCTTGGGAAAGGGGAACCGTCGGCTCATCAATCCAACTAATGATATGGGGAGGCGCACCCGCCGCAACGGCCGCCTCCAGCACAATTTTGGCCGCGGCGATCGTGCAGTCTTTAGCGTGGGGATGGGGTGAAAAGATAATCCCGTTTCTCGTTTTCAGGGCGATCAAAGATTTAAAAATAGCCGTTGAGGTGGGGTTAGTGACAGGGACAATGCCCGCCAAAATCCCTACAGGCTCAGCAATGCGTTCGTAGCCAAAATGCTTGTCCGATTCAATAACACCGCAAGTTTTATCATTTTTGTATTTGTTATAAATCATTTCTGAGGCAAAGTGATTTTTAATCGCCTTATCTTCAATAACCCCCATACCCGATTCTTTGACGGCAGCTTTGGCCAAAGGAATCCGTGCCGCATTGGCCGCTAGGGCTGCTTTTTTAAAAATATGATCCACTTGCTCTTGGGTAAAGGTGGCGTATTCTTCCTGGGCAGTCTTCACATGTTGAATCAATTGATCCAATTCTTCCATATTGGTAACAGTCATGGTTGGTACTCCTTCGGGTTAATTAGGAAAATTTTAGGACTAAATATTTATTTTTGATGACTATACCCCATTGCCCTTGGGTCTAGGACGACAAACCCACCGCTCCTAGGGTGTTAATGCCGCGATCGCGAAACTGATTAACCACCCGTTCTATAAGCTCGGCAGAAGGAATGGGCGTATCTCGGAGAGAATAGGGCAAACCCAACTGTTCCCATTTATATTCCCCCATTTTATGAAAAGGCAAAACTTCCAATCGTTCCACATTCGTTAAGGTGGCGATGAAATCGGCTAATCGATGGATATTGTCCGTATTGTCGGTGAGATGGGGAACCAAGACAAACCGAATCCAGACGGGTTTAGCGATCGCGCTGAGATAGGTAGCTAAGGCCAAAGTCGGTTCCACACTGACATTAGTGACTTGGTAATATACTTGGGGATCATAGGATTTGATATCGAGTAACACTAAGTCCGTTTCCTTGAGGACAGGTCTGGCTACTTCCAGATCGCAGTATCCCGACGTATCCAAGGCCGTGTGTAAGCCCAAATCATGGCAACGTAGGAAAATTTCCCTGGTAAAGTCGGGTTGCATCAACGGTTCGCCCCCACTAACAGTGACTCCCCCCTTGCGAATATAGGATCGACATTTTTGGATTTCCCCGATCAAATAATCTACAGTAACTTCTTTCCCCTCGTGGGCATTGCGAGAATCGGGATTATGACAATAGAGGCAGCGCAGAGGGCAACCCTGGGTAAAAACAACAAAACGGATACCAGGCCCGTCGAGGGTTCCAAAAGTTTCGATGGAATGGATGTGTCCCGTTGCAGCCATAGAATTTTAATCTAACTCTTTAAACGTTAACCTTTGGCAATAAAACCGTTCTGTGGGAGGGTCTCAGGTTGGCAATCGGGGCGGGCAAGAAGCCCAAGGAGGGAAAGCCTAAATAAGTCCGAGATGCCCCCCATTCTACTCTCTACACTCGTTCGTGAAAGGTGCGATTAATCACATCCATTTGTTGTTCGTGGGTAAGTTTGATGAAATTTACGGCATAGCCTGAAACTCGAACAGTCAGTTGGGGGTATTTTTCGGGATGTTCCATGGCATCTAGTAGGGTGCTGCGATCCAAGGCATTAACGTTAATGTGATGGCCGCCGTCGTGGAAATAACCATCCAATAAGTTAACCAGATTATTCGTACGATCGCCCTCTTGTCGTCCTAGGGCATTCGGCACAATGGAAAAGGTGTTAGAAATCCCATCTTGGCAATCGTTGTAGGGAAGTTTGGCCACCGAGGAAAGGGAAGCGATCGCCCCACAGTGATCCCGTCCGTGCATGGGATTAGCCCCAGGAGCAAAGGGTTCACCCGCCTTACGCCCATCGGGGGTACTGCCTGTCTTTTTGCCATAAACCACATTAGACGTAATCGTTAACACCGATTGGGTGGGAACCGCATCCCGATAGGTTTTGTGCTTACGAATTTCTTTCATGAACCGCTCCACAATCTCGATGGCCAGACTATCTACCCGATCATCGTTGTTGCCGTACTGGGGGTAATCCCCTTGGATTTGGTAATCCACCGCCAGACCCTGCTCGTTGCGAATGACCCTGACCTGGGCATATTTAATCGCCGAGAGAGAATCAGCCACCACGGATAACCCCGCTATTCCGCAGGCCATGGTGCGATAAACATCGCGGTCGTGTAAGGCCATTTCTAGCCGTTCGTAACAATATTTGTCATGCATATAGTGAATGACATTCAGGGTATTGATATAGGTTTTGGCCAACCATTCCATCATCTGGTGTAAGCGATCGCTCACCTCGTTGTAGTCCAAATACTCTGTTGTAATGGGAGCTAAGGGGGGCGTGATTTGAATGCCCGAAGTCTCATCTTTTCCGCCGTTAATGGCGTAGAGGAGGGCTTTGGCTAAATTGACTCTGGCCCCAAAAAATTGCATTTGTTTGCCAATACGCATAGCCGATACGCAACAGGCGATCGCGTAATCATCTCCGTAGATCGGACGCATCAGATCATCATTTTCGTATTGAATCGAGCTAGTATCACTGGAAATTTTGGCGCAGAATTGTTTAAAGCTTTCGGGCAAGTGTTCTGACCATAACACCGTTAAATTGGGTTCGGGAGCCGTTCCTAACGTGGAAAGCGTATGTAAAAATCGATAACTAGATTTGGTCACCAAAGTTCGTCCATCGGTTCCCATCCCCGCGATCGCCTCCGTCACCCAGGTGGGATCGCCCGAAAATAGAGCATTATAATCAGGTGTCCGCAAAAACCTGACCAGGCGAAGTTTCATGACAAAATGATCAATTAATTCCTGCAAATCCGTTTCACAGATCTGACCATGGGCCAAATCCCGCTCGAAATAAATATCTAAAAAGGTTGAAACTCGCCCCAACGACATCGCCGCGCCATTTTGTTCCTTAACCGCCGCCAGATAGCCAAAATAGAGCCATTGCACCGCTTCCTTACTATTTTTAGCAGGCTGACTCACATCAAACCCGTATTTAGCGGCCATTTCCTTGAGTTCAAACAGAGCGCGACTTTGATCCGAAAGTTCTTCCCGTAACCGAATGAGGGGTTCATCCATAGTGTCTAGTTCGAGGGACGCTTGCTGGGTCTTTTTCTCATCAATCAGGCGATCGACCCCATAGAGCGCGACCCGTCGATAATCCCCAATAATCCGCCCCCGTCCGTAAGAATCGGGCAACCCCGTGATAATGCCTGATTTTCTGGCTTTTCGCATTTCTGTGGTGTAAACATCAAAAACCCCGTCATTATGGGTTTTGCGATACTTAGTAAAAATCGCTTCCGTTTGGGGATCAAGATGGTAACCGTAGGATTCCAATCCTGCCTTTACTACCCGAATGCCGCCGTAGGGCATAATGGCACGTTTTAGGGGCTTATCGGTTTGTAATCCCACAATTTGCTCTAATTCTGCATCGATATATCCTGCTTCGTGGGCCGTAATGGAGGAGGGGGTTGTAGTGTCCACATCCAGTACGCCTTTTTCGCGTTCCAACGCCATCAAGTCCGCAACCTTATGCCAAAGCTGCTGAGTGCGGGCGGTGGGTGGGGTAAGAAATTCTCCATTACTCTTGTAGGGGGTGTAATTATTTTGAATAAAGTCTTGAACGTTGATTTGTGTTGTCCAACTGCCTTGGGTAAAGCCTTGCCATTCTACATACATTGCTGTAGCCTCTTAGGGAATTTAAGGGGGTGATATAGCCATTTCAAAGACTGTCCCTATTATAAGTTCAATACTAAGTCTCTCTGAAAATGAACCCAATTTTATTACAAAAATTAACGCCGCGATCGCCATTGGCCCGATTTTGTAAGGTCTGAAAAAACCAGTCAATGATTTAAGTCGTGGCTGTACCGTTGAGGATATTATTAACACAGCCGTTAAGTAGCTAGGCACAATTAAATATAAAACGCTCAAGGTGGTAATTACCAGCTTCGCTACGAGCTTTCATTCCTTCCATAACAGCAAGGGCGAGGTCATACTCGTTATCAAACATCCGTCCAGCAATTTCATGTTCTTTG
>JBEIFD010000094.1:0-9409 GCA_040382535.1 Merismopediaceae cyanobacterium | reverse complement strand
CCCCCCGATTCTGGAGAATCAAGAACAAGTGGGATTTGCGGATTTATCTCCCGATTTAGATGGGGCGGTGCGCCGCGCTCTTTTGACGGTTGAGCTTTCTTCTGATAATTTCCGTGAAAGTTTGGCGATTAAATTGGCGCTCTCTTATCTGCGATCGCAAGGAATTGTCCTCGAATCTCTCCCTGAACATAAAGTCCGTTTAGGGAAAGCTATTTTTAATCGGTTTACCGCAAATGATGGCGGCTATATTCGGGCAGATTCAGGCGGCTACCAAATTTTGCTCAATTTTCGGGGAACAGAACAGCATTTTAGGACAATTGAACTAGAAAAAGTTCTGAAAAACCAAATTCCCCCTGATTTTTTTCGCGATCGCGTTGTGCTGATAGGAGTTACTGCCGAAAGCCTGAAGGATTTATTTGATACTCCCTATAGTGGTGGACTTTTTCCCTCTCCTGAGCAAATGCCTGGAGTGATTATCCATGCCAATATTGTTAGTCAATTAATCAGTTCGGCGATGGATGGACGCACTCTGATTCATACCTGGTCTGATCCTGTTGAGTACGCCTGGATTTTCGGTTGCATCCTCTTGAGTACGGGCTTAAGTTGGTGGATTAAATCTCCAAAATTAATCCTCTTAGGTCTAATTTTAAGCAGTAGTGTTTTAATCGGTGGTTTTTATCTTGCGTTTGTTTTGGGTTGGTGGTTGCCCATCGTACCGTCTCTATTGGCCGCAGGAGGAAGTGCGATCGCCCTGATGAGCATCACTAATCAACAACGCGATCGGCTTTTGTGTCAATACACTTTAACTGAACTTTTAAACGCTCCAATAGAATCAATCCTAGTCAGAAAAATTGCCCTAGAGTACCTCAAACAATCGGAAACCGTCAAAAATCAGAGATTCATTGAGAATCAGTTACACAATAGCAAAACCCTATCCTAGTTTAAAGATGGGAGCCTTAACGATAACGATCAAAGGGAAGCGTGAGCAGAAAATAAGGCAAAAATACAATTCTACTTTTTCGACAATAGTCACAGCGAAGTTTGTGACAGAGTATCATAAGCAACAATATTCTCACGGATAAAGGCTGATCGGTACAGAAAGTAAAATGAGTTCTATTACAACGGCATTTCATTGATTTAATCTTGTTAATTAAGGATTTATTGAAAATTAGATAAAATTACCCTAGATAGCGAATTACTTAAGGTCATATAAGTGAATTATGTGACTAAAGCCTGATGAATAAGGGTCTTAAGCCCTTTATTCATACATAATCTGATCGCCCAGGGCCATAAATGCCAATTACGATTGCAAAGATCTCTTTTTGACTAAAATTTCTTACTTTTGACTATTGACAAAAATAAATGCTTCTAATAGAGAAATAATGAAATCGAAGTTTACAAAAAACTCTTAATTTTTATTATGACAAATATGATAAAAAAAGTCTAAGCATTGATAAAAAATGGATTAAACTATTTTTCTGAATATTTAACGCGATCGCGTTCATCCCATTTAAACAGGCTAGCGAACAAATGATCCACTCGAATTGTGTGCTTAATAACAAAAAAGTAGCAAATAGTAGCAAATATCAGAAAAATCGATCTACTGCCATCAACACGAATAGCAGCGCGATCGCCAGCCAAGCCAAAGACGCTTCATCGGTTTTTCCTGTGGCATCGAAATCATTACAGAATATCCAGAATCAGGAGCCATTCTTTTGTAAGCTTACTAAGTTATCATTTTTGCTAAAATGTTCCTGATCATTAACTCTACAGATTATATTTCGTGGAAAAAATTCCAGATGAGGCTTTGGTCATTCGAGGTGGTCGCAACCTTCCTGAAGATATTCGCCGTGGAACAGGAACTCATCCAAGCGGTCTAACAGGAATTTCAGTAGAATGTGCAGTAGGAGTGACACTTGATGAATTAGCCAAATCTATCCCTCATGGAAAAATTGGTTGTACTACAGTAGCTAAAATTCGTCAGCAAGGTGGCGATGTTATCAAAACGTCGGGTAGAAGTCCAAATCATGCAACTTTAACAGGTCTAAGTCCTGAACAAATTAGTTCTCTTTTAACACCGACAATTCCCAAACCCAAACAGTAATTATGGAGAAGTCTAATGAGTACCTTACAGCATTCCCAAATACTAGATATTAATGAGCAAAGTGATTTTTTAAACAGGAAACTGCGAGTTTTTGCTGATTTTCATAATACTGATACGGTCGGACGTATTCGGCTCAATTGTATTGGTACGATTGAAGATCTTGCGAGTCAAGGAATTAGACTACAATCTGGTCAAGAATTAACGCTTTATAGCGAAGAACTAGAGGTTCATGGAATCGTTGAATATTCTCAATCAGAAAATATTTTTGTAGTAGTTATTGATTGGGATAACATTAGCGACGTAGAAGAATTAAGTGCCAAATCATTAGCTATGTAACGCGATCGCTCTCTTTTCCAATTTACAAAAATAAACCGCGATCGCCTTCACCATAAATTCATTACTCTGATTGCAAGAAGTTATGATAACTTTCGGTCAACTCCTTTACCGCCGCTTCATAAAATCGTTGGCCATGTTCGGGTGTTGCCAAATCAGGATTCGATCCCATCCGACCATCGGGATAACGACGACGAAAATCTGTTGCTCCATAAATGGCATGACCCGACGCAACAGGACTAGAAAGGGGAGCCGTTTTAATCGCATCAGGATAGACAAATTGAGTTAACGCCACTTCACTAGGGGTCGCATGACTGCCTTCTTGATCGCCGTATAATTCCTTGGCTAATTGATAAACTGAACGGCACATAAACCAATTTCCCACTTGGCAACGAACTTGTTCTGCTTGGGGAATTTTTGCCATTTCTAAATGATAATAGGTCTCAGAAAAAGCCGCCTTGAGAGTTGCGATATTGCCGCCGTGACCATTGATGAAGAAAAATCTGGTAAAACCCGTTTTCGTTAAACAGGTTAAATAGTCCAAAATGACCTGAATCATCGTACTAGGACGCAGACTCATGCTGCCAGGAAAATTGGTATGATGCAGTGCCATTCCCACATTAATCGTTGGGGCAACCATTGCTTGAGCTTCTTCACCAACTCCTTTGGCAATAATTTCTGCACAAATGGCATCGGTTCCAATTAAACCCGTCGGGCCATGCTGTTCCGTTGAGCCAATGGGAATAATAATGCCTTGGGAGCTTTGCAAATACTGTTCAACTTCTGGCCAAGTGCTGAGATGTAGGAGCATTTTGAATTGATTTCCTGATCATTAATGGTTTTGGTGATTGTAACCTTAATTTTATAGGTTTTCTTTCCTCTAGAGTAATAATTGCCGATCGCGATCGCCTTTTAATTCCCTTTTAATGGTATATCTTGACACAGCAGCAAAAAATAGAGTGAATTTATGTTATCTCTTGAAGCCCCCCAGCAGACCTCTGCTCAACCCCTAACTCAGACTCAACGGATTTTAGTCGTAGAAGACGAAGATGTGATTCGGCAGATGATCACCCTTGCCCTAGAAGAGGAAGGATACGAAGTCGTCATTGCCAAAGATGGGCGAACCGCTTTATCTTTACTGGAAGAATCCACTAAAAATAGCAGTAACCCGCTCATTGATCTAGTTGTCTTGGATCTCATGTTACCCCAGGTCAATGGCTTAGATATTTGTCGTTTATTGCGTTATCAAGGAAATATTATTCCGATTCTTATTTTGAGTGCCAAGGCCAGCGAAACCGATCGCGTACTGGGATTAGAAGTCGGGGCAGATGATTACCTGACTAAACCCTTTAGTATGCGGGAATTGATTGCCCGTTGTCGCGCCCTGATTCGTCGCCAAAATTTTAGTACCGAGATCAGTTCTCCCTGTCGTAAATATCAAGATTTGACTTTATATTCCAAAGAATGTCGAGTGGTTCTGCGGGGAGAAGAAATTGCCCTAGCCCCCAAGGAATACCGAATTTTAGAACTCTTTATGAGTTATCCCAAGCGGGTTTGGTCACGGGAGCAGTTAATTGAAAATGTCTGGGGAGCGGATTTTATGGGGGATATGAAAACCGTTGATGTTCATATTCGTTGGTTACGGGAAAAGCTAGAACTTGATCCGAGTCAGCCCCAATACATCATCACTGTGCGGGGTTTTGGTTATCGTTTTGGTTAAGAGGGATCTTTTTCTCCGATTCTGAATCGCCTAAAACATAATTACCTATGGATCTTCTAGCGTTATTGATCGGAGTCGCGATCGGGTTTGGCATTGGAGCTTGGGAACGTTTTCGCCTAAAAAATCGCCTCAGACCCCTATTAACTGCCTTACCTGATACATCCGACGTGGCTAACTCTCTATCCTTGACTTCTTTGGTGCGGCGAGAAATTTTTTATTTGTCGGAACGGTGTCAACAAGCGGAATCTGAATTGACGCTCTGGAAAAGTTTACTAGACCAAGCTCCCATCAGTTATCTTTGGGTAGATGGGGAAAATAATTTGGTGCAGTGTAATCAAGTTTGTCGTGATTTATTGCAAATTGACCGATGGCAGGAGGGACAACTCCGACTTTTACTGGAATTAGTCCGTTCCTACGAATTAGACCAGTTAATTGAACAAACCCGTCTTGAGCAGAATTCCCAAATTAAAGAATGGAATTTTTATCCTTTCCCTGACCCAGGAGAAAGTCCTAATCAAAGTTTGACTACCAAATCTTTAATGCTGAGAGCCTATAGCACCATTCTTCCCCAGCAACAGGTGGTGGTTTTTTTAGAAAATTTACAACCGCTAGTGGATTTATCTGTGCAACGCGATCGCGCTTTTTCTGACCTGACCCATGAACTCCGCACGCCTTTAACAGGAATTTCCCTCGTGGCTGAAACCCTTCATCAACGCCTACAGGGAACAGAACGAAAATGGGTTGAACAAATGCTTCAGGAAATCGATCGCCTCAAACATTTTGTAGAAAACTGGTTAGACTTAACTCAAATAAAAGAAAAATCTAGTCAATTCTTACAGGGTGAATCAGTTAATCTTCAGGAATTAATCTGCTCTAGTTGGCAACGTTTGGAACCCTTGGCCCAAGAAAAACAAGTTACCCTTGATTACCAATCAGAAGATAACAATCCTATTTTGATTAATGCCGATCGCGATCGTTTAATGCAGGTATTTTTTAATTTATTTGATAATAGTTTAAAATATAGTCCCACCCAGGGAATGGTTCACGTTATTGTTAAATTTTTTCAGGAAGAAGAATTATTACAAATCCAAATCATTGATCAGGGATCAGGTTTTAATCTCGTCGATTTACCCCATATTTTTGATCGATTATATCGGGGTGATCCTTCTCGCACTCGTCAAGGTTTAACTCAAAGTCGTCAAGGAAGTGGTTTGGGTTTGGCGATCGCCAAGGAAATCATCGAACTTCATGGTGGCAGTATCCAAGCTGAAAATAATGTTCAAACAGGAGGAGCTTGTTTAACCTTGTCTTTGCCTTTCATATCTAAAAATTCGTCACGTTAAAACACTTTAACTTAGTCTTTTTTAGATGGCGTTAAAATGGGGTGATATCAACGGCCCAAAACTGTAGGAATAACGATCACCGCCGTTGCCGCCAGAATTAAACTAAACGCCAGGTTAACGACTTGTTGAGAAGATTTTTGGTAAGTTTCTACCCGATCATTCGTTCTAGCGTTTTCCTGCTTCAAAGATTCAACATCTTCCATAAGATGATTAATCAAAGCCTTGATTTCTGACTGTTGGGAGTCTTTTTGATAAGCTTCCACCCGCTCATTCGTTTTGGCCGTTTCCTGCTTAAGACCTTCTACATCACTCCGAATGCCTTCAACATCCACCACCAAATTATTAATCAAAGCTTTAATTTCTATTAATTGTTCGGAATCCGTCATAAATCCTCTTTTTTATTTAAAAATAATCCTGGTTGGAAATAAAGTGTATATGCAAGTTTTTATGTTAAGCAAATTGTAATATTTTTTGCTCTGGTAAAGCCTTTCCTAGTTTTTCGTAGCCATAAATCAAATCCTCTAATACTTCTTTGGCATTTTCCAAGGCTTCCTCGTAACTTTCTCCATGAGTCCGAGCGTACTTTCCCCACTCAGGTAAAAGCGCAATATATACCTGATCTTCTTCAGACCACTGAATCAAAATACTATATTTCATTATTCATCTCCTCGTTCTAAGTTTTCAAGTTCTTTTATGCTGGCGATTACATCCTTCTCTTGATAAGGTTTTGCATCCTTGCTATCTTTCCCAGAGAGAACTACGGGTTTTGGCAAAAGTGGATGAATCCAATAAGAGTGACTACCTTTTCCACGTTTGGGCAAGAGTGTAAATCCTGCTTTTTGCAATATTTTTTTCAATTCTCCAACTTTTTTGGGCATTGATTACAACAAATTTTGTTAGATTTTTGATCCTAAAATCCTTTAATAAACTCATTCTAACTGTAGCCAATAACAACTTGGGTTATTTTGCAACTTTATCTTCCCTTATTTCAAACAATTCCTAGGTTCTCAGGCAAACAAGTTAAGAAACCTTAACCGTTAGCAGTTTAGGAACCTTGACCACCATCACTTGGGGTTATAATTAGCCGTTGAATCTACAAGCAGGAATTCCCCTCCCATGACAGACTGGCAAGTTATTAGTGGCAACATTACCGCTCCGAAAGGTTTTAAAGCATCGGGCATCACCGCAGGACTAAAGCCCTCTGGTTCCCCAGATTTAGCCCTGATTTACTCCGAAACAGAAGCGATCGCGGCGGGGGTGTTTACGACCAGTCAGGTGCGTGCGGCTTGTGTGGATTATTGCCGACAAAAATTGCAAGCGAAAGGCAACGCGAGAGCAATCTTAGTTAATGCAGGTCAGGCTAACGCAGGTACAGGCAAACAGGGTTTACAAGATGCCCTCGATTGTGCCGATACCCTAGCCCAAGCCTTGAATTTGTCAGCAGATTCTATTCTATTGGCTTCTACAGGCGTAATTGGTCAACGTATCAAAATGGATATTTTAAAAGCGGGTATCGCGCCGTTGGTGGCAGCGTTATCGGAAACAGGCGGGGATGCGGCGGCGAAATCCATTGTTACCACTGATTTAGTCACCAAATCCATTGCCCTAGAAACGATGATTGAGGGTCGTCCCGTTCGGATTGGGGGAATTTCCAAGGGATCGGGCATGATCCACCCCAATATGGCGACAATGTTGGCTTTTGTTACCTGCGATGCGGCGGTTTCGACTTCCCTCTGGCAAGAAATGTTGAGTCGAGCGGCGGATAAAACCTTTAATCAAATTACCGTCGATGGCGACACCAGCACCAATGATAGTTTGATTGCGTTGGCGAATGGTCAATCCCGTACCCCTGCCATCACAGAAATGGGGCCGAATGCCCAGAAATTAGAAGCCATGTTAACCGCCGTTTGTGAACATTTAGCCAAGGCGATCGCTCGTGATGGAGAAGGAGCGACTTGTTTAGTCGAAGTTCAGGTGACAGGTGCGGTGGATGACGAATCGGCACGGAAAATTGCTCGAACGATCGCAGGATCTTCCCTGGTGAAATCCGCTATTTTCGGTCGTGATCCCAACTGGGGAAGAATTGCAGGGGCCGCTGGACGGGCGGGAGTAATTTTCAATCAAGAAGATCTCCAGATTAAGCTTGGGGATTTCCTGATGATGGAAAATGGTCAACCCATTGCCTTTGACCGTGCCGCCGCGAGTGCCTATCTCAAAAAAGCGTCTGAGGGAGCTTATTTACAGGATGACACCGTTTTAATCGCGGTTTGTGTGGGGAATGGCTCTGGAACGGGTCTAGCCTGGGGATGTGACCTGAGCTATGATTATGTCCGCATTAATGCTGAATATACGACTTAATCGGGAAGGCGATCGCCTTACAAATAACGTTTTTTCGGGCGTTGTTGATAGCCTTAGTTCTGGCTTTTCCAAAACCTGGGTCATGCGATCGCCCCGAATTCCCAACTTGTAGAAAATAGGAACATCTGTTTTTATGATTATTTTAACTCAGATTAATCGGAAGTTTTTTAGATTAATGAAAAATAATTTTTGATAATGCTATTCCACCTGTATAAACACTAAGGGTAATCACTTGATAATCTATTAACTTAGTTTCAAGGGGCAATTGGTTTGTTCCAGAGTTCATCCCATAGGCAGGAAAATTTGCTCCACTTAGACTTAATCGAATCGCATTTCCTTGAGCTAATTTAATACAAATGGGTTGCAAAGAAAAAGTAATCGTTTCTTTAGTCTCAGAAGCATTAACGCGCCGATAACCTTGGGAAAAATTGTACACAGAACCATCAGGCCGCACTTCTGAAACAACAGCGCAGAGGTCAAAACTAGGAGTATCGCCTTGCACATTGATTTCAACTTTAATTTCTCCCTGTAAAAATAAATCTTCGGTTAAAGGTTGGGATGTATAGGTTAAAACATCAAAGCGAGTATCTATACTAGAACGTTCACAAGAGCCTGATGGAAATCCCGCATGACCTCCTAAAGAGGGAACGGGTCGCCAGGGATCATGGACAATCGTATCGATTATTTTAGGTGTATCTAATCGTAAATCTGTGACCAATTGACCCGCATTTTCTTGAATATTCGCTAAACCATTACTCTTGAGATAAAAAATTTGTGGTTGATGAGAATTAAAGGTTTCAAGATTACGCCACTGATTGCTGCCCATTTCAAATAACTGTATCGGTGATTTTTCTGATAATTGAGAGCTTTTTCCTTTTAAAAAATAATCAAACCAAGCAATTTGATATGCGTCAATAAAACTACTAGCTGATTTCCCATAATCCATTTCTCCTGTTTTTCGTCCCCAGGGTAAATGACCCCAAGGGCCAATGATTAAATGTTGGGGAAACTGGCTTTTATTTTTCATGTTTTGATAAAGCTTAAAATTTCCTCGCAAATGGGGGTCAAACCAACCGCTAATATGTAACATGGGTAAATCTACTTTTTCTAATAAAAATTCAGGGGATAAATTTTGCCAATAGGGATCATTTTCAGGGCGATTTAACCAATCATGATAAAAAGAATCGGGTGCTAATTCCTGAAGAATAGAAGGATTGACTGGAATTTTATCGAGTAACGGTAAATGACGGGATGCTGTATAAAGCTTTTGAAAAGTATCTGGATCTCCTTTGAATTTGGCAGTTTCTGCGGCTAATTGAATAGCCCATCCGAGATTCATTTGTAAACAAAATGCTCCATTTTCGTAGGCCCAATCTTGGTACAGATTGTAGGCGATCATGGCAGGACAAATAGTTTTTAAAGCAGGAGGTTGATGCACTGCGGCATAGAGTTGGGTCATGCCTTGATAGGAGAAGCCATACATACCGACTTTTCCGTTACTTTGGGGTAATTGGGCGGCCCAATTAATGGTGTCGAATCCATCTTCAATTT
>JBEIFD010000093.1:0-9417 GCA_040382535.1 Merismopediaceae cyanobacterium | reverse complement strand
CCACTCCTCCTTCTTTGTTACCTCAGTAGCTGTTACACTTCCTCTGAACGATTACAATAGGGAAGTTCCCATATAAAGTTGTAAATGAGTGATCCTTATCACAGAAATTTGATCACACTCAAATTATACTTATTTATGAATTGATTTAATTACTGTGATGGACAAATACTACCAAATCCTTGGTCTTAAATTAAATGCTTCCCCAGAAGAGGTTAAAAAAGCTTATCGCCAATTAGTTAAGATCTGGCATCCTGATCGTTTTCATAATAATGATCAAGAACAAAAACAGGCAGAGGCAAAGTTTAAAGAAATTGCTGAAGCGTATGAAATTTTAAAAGACTATATACCAGGATCATCTTCCACTTCATCCTTTTCTTCGACTTCTACAACAGGGGTTAAGGTAAAACGAACTTCCCCTGAAATGTTATATCAAAGAGGTGTAGAATTTGCAGAAAAAGAACAATATCAGGAAGCAATTGAAGAATTTACCCAAGCAATTCGCTGCGACGAAACATTTATAAAGGCTTATCAATATCGAGGATTTATTTTAGATAAATTAGGCTATAAACAACGAGCAGAATCGGATTTACGAAAAGCAAGTGAATTGAAGTGTGGAAAGCCTCCTGAATCGACTACTCAAACAAGATCTAGTGTCAATAATCCTAAAAAATCTGTAATAAATAAAGATACTGCACCTAAACCTCCGTCTCAGAAAACGAATCCAACAAAATCTGAAACGAGTACTAAATCTTCTGCTTCTTCTCAGTCTGTTGAAAATGACTCAAAATGGAAAGCAACTTTCATTAGTAATAATACTTCAGTAACTTGTATTTCAATTAATAAAACAGGCAATTTATTAGCCAGTGGTCATCAGGATAGTAGTATTTATTTATGGGATTTAAACCTTAGAAAACATATTGGAACTTTTCGGGGACATAGTGATGTTATTCGTTCCCTAATATTCCAAAAAGATGATTCAGGTTTAATCAGTGGTAGCGACGATAAAACAATTCGTTCTCGAAATTTAGATCTTTCTAATTCTCAGATTTTTGGATCTCCTAACGTTAGACATACAGGAAAGGTGACAGCCCTTATTTTAAGCTCTGATGGCAAAATTTTGGTAAGTGGTAGTGCAGATAGAACCGTTAAAATTTGGTTTTTAGAAAGCAAAAGTGATCCTTATACTCTCACTGGATTTACGGCTCCAATTACATCTTTAGCGATTAGTCCCAATGATGAGTTTTTTGCAATTGGGAGCTTTGAGAATAGTATTAGAGTTAGAAGACTTGAAGATGGCAAAATAATCCGCTCAATTAATGTTGGTTCAGGGGTAAATTCTCTTTGTTTTAGTCCTGATGGTAAATTATTAGCAGTGGGAGGTTTTAATCATCTTATTAAACTTTGGAATATGGAGACAGGGGAAGAGTTTTGTTCATTGAGTGGGCATGAAGAGTTGATTTCATCTATCCAATTCAGCGCTGACGGAAAACAGCTTATTAGTTCAAGTGGGGATTCGACTATTAAGATTTGGCAAATAGAAAATCAGAAACTTTTAGAAACCTTGAGAGGACACGCCAACGCGATTACGTCAATGGTCATCACTAATGACGGTAAAACGATTATTAGTGGCAGTGCTGACAAACGAATTGGTATTTGGAAATGCTAAAGCGATCGCATCCCGAAAAAAATCTACAAAAAAAGAGTGGCTTATAAAAACCACCCTCGTCAAATATTAATTAGCTAAAAAATTAAGCTAAAGCCGCCATTCTGACCTCATTACTGGTAAGAATTTCCTGCAACTCATCCGAATCAACCGTTTCTTTTTCCACCAACATTTCCGCTAACTTATCCAGAATAATGCGGTTGTTGAGTAGAACTTCCTTGGCCCGTTGATAAGCTTGATCCACCAACTGACGAACCTCTTCATCAATCGTCGCCGCCGTATCATCAGAAAAATCACGGTCAGACGCAATATCTCGTCCCATGAAAACGCCGCCGCCTTGACGACCTAACGCCACAGGCCCCAGGCGATCGCTCATACCAAAACGAGTAATCATCTGACGAGCAACCCGCGCAACCTGTTGAAGATCATTAGAAGCTCCAGTGGTAACCTCTTCCTCACCAAAGATAATTTCTTCAGCAATCCGACCACCGAGGGCAACCGCCATTTGATTTTGTAAATAGGAACGCGAATATAAACCCGACTCCATACGGTCTTCACTCGGCGTAAACCAAGTCAAACCACCCGCACGGCCACGGGGAATAATACTGATTTTTTGCACAGGATCGTAGTCGGGCATCAACGCACCAACCAGGGCATGACCCGCTTCATGGTAAGCCACCAAAGTTTTGCGTTTCTCGCTCATCACCCGATTCTTTTTCTCTGGCCCCGCTAAGACGCGATCGATCGCATCATTCACTTCATCCATTGAAATTTCGGTCAAATTACGACGAGCCGCCAAAATAGCTGACTCATTCAGGAGATTAGATAAATCTGCACCCGTAAAACCAGGAGTCCGACGAGCAATTTTATCCAGGTCCACATCCTTAGATAAGGTCTTGCCACGTGCATGGACATTAAGAATTTCCTTACGTCCCGCATAATCAGGGCGATCGACTACCACTTGACGATCAAAACGACCTGGACGCATCAACGCAGAATCCAAAACATCAGGACGGTTAGTAGCCGCAATAATAATGATTCCCGTATTTCCTTCAAAACCATCCATTTCCGTTAGGAGTTGGTTTAAAGTTTGTTCCCGTTCATCATTACCACCTCCTAAACCCGCACCCCGTTGACGACCGACGGCATCAATCTCATCAATAAAGACGATACAGGGCGCACTGGCTTTGGCTTGTTCAAAGAGGTCACGAACGCGGGATGCACCGACCCCAACGAACATTTCCACAAATTCCGAACCCGAAATGCTGAAAAAAGGAACACCTGCTTCACCCGCAACGGCTTTGGCTAAAAGAGTTTTACCTGTTCCAGGAGGGCCGACTAACAAAACCCCTTTAGGAATCTTGGCCCCGATCGCCGTGAATCGGTCTGCATTTTTCAAGAAGTCCACTACTTCAGTCAGTTCTAACTTCGCCTGTTCAATACCCGCTACATCCCCAAAGGTCACTTGGGTCTGGGGTTCCATTTGTACTCTGGCTTTGGATTTCCCAAAATTCATTGCCTGGGAGCCTGGCCCACTCTGAGCGCGACGTAATAACAAAAATAATCCCACCAATAACAGAATTGGTAAGAAAAGGCTGCTGGCAACCCGTAACCAGAAACTATCATCAGTCTGGGGCTGAACGGCGATATCTACACCATTTTTAGTTAAAATATTAATTAAATCTGGATCATTGGGGAGATTGACCAGAAAAGGCTGTCCTCCTGATGGGTTAGGAACCTGGGCCTGAGTGCGATCGGCACTGAGATTAACCCGATCAATTTTGTTGCTTTCGACTTGATGAATGAAATCACTGTAGGTCAAGACTTCTCGGCTCTGGGGCTGTCTATCTAAAAAAGCGGACGCTAGGGCTAAAACGACAATTAAGAGAAGTGCATAAAGACCAGCATTACGCCATTTTTTATTATTTTTGTTCACGCGGTATGTCTCCGAGGATGGATAAAGATAGGATCGTTATTGTAAAAATTTGACAGGATAAGCGAAATCCATGAGTGCTTGTTAACTTATGTTAACCTTTCTCAGAAAGAATTGACAAAGAATTAATCAGCAGAGGTCGAATCCTCAGACTATTTAGATTCACAGTCTCGATTGAGCTTAGGGGATACCAGTCGCCAAATCGAAACATCTTGTCTCCAAAATAAGTCTAGGGGGATTGGTCTAAACCCCACTCTAAAATAAAAGTTGGAATAATCAGAGGAAATTATTGGTTAGATATGAGAAATTTTGTCACTGTTATCGCTTTGATGGTTTCAACGACAGGGATCTTTGTCTCTCTCGCACGGGAAGAGTTGAGATGTAAGTTCGGTCTATCTTCGGAGGATTGTCAACCATCGGTGGAAAACTTGAAAAAATCACCCAAAAATCCTGTTAATTATTCAGATTTTACCAAACCTATCTCAGAAGTCTTGAATGATAAGCCAGAATCGGTAAAACAAGGCTCCTTAGAAAAATCTAGTTCCCAGCCCGTCACTTCCCCCAATCCAGACACAAAAACAAATGAAGTTGAGTCAGACAGCCAAGCGACCAAGATTTTAAAACCAGATCCAGAAAATTCTGACAAATCGATTATCCCTTCTGCTGAATTGGGGACATCCAACCCAGAAAACTCACCTCCTAACTCCACTAATCCTGAATTGAATCCCCCTGCCCACGAAAGCAATCAAATGGATAACAATGATTCTGCCGCTAGTGCGAATGATTCTCCCCCTGTCGAACAAAGTAATGACAATCCTAGTCAACCGATTCCTGTTATTCCACCCCCTCAAATTCCTGTTATTCCATCTCCTCAAACCAATTAACCCTAAAATTGCGTACATTTTAATTTTTGTTTAATCGAATACTGCGAAGAACAAGTTTTTATAGGGACAATTTCAATCTTGAGATAATTTTTCTCTTTCAATGGACTTAGTTCTTGGTATTTCTCCATACTTAACTTTTTTAGCTCTGATGCTTTTAATTCATCGGACACATTAACTTAATTTGTTCACAAAAAATTCACAGAAATGTTGTGTTGGTATTCTATGTTCACAAAAAAATTATGTTGTGATCTGTATTCACAAAAATTTCACAAAAATTCTGTAGTAGTAACCTATACAAATAGGAATCTTATAAATAAAAGAGACTATAAAAGACAATCACCATGATTAATTTAGGAATCACCTATAAAATACGAGATAAGCGTCTTCTTTTGCCTTTTTTCAGTGTAAAACTGGGAAAATAAGCTATCACATGACCATCCATTCAACAACGCCCAATGGCAAATCAGAAGCAATTTTCTAGTAATTAGAGATCCCTCAAAAATCCTCAAAGTATGGATTTTAAAGTCTTTATTGACGATAAATTGTCATAATGTACAATATATTATTATAGAAACATAACAACTTGACGATGGACAAAATTAGTGTAGGGTAGATTCACCTCTAGGTCTCCGAAAGATAAAGGTATGAGATACATTATCTTAATGAAAATTTTAGTACGATCCCTTTAAGAGTTCATTTATCAAAAAAATATGTCAGAACCTTCCTCCAACGGCATCAACCTCAATCAAAAACCCCTAGTACAGCACCTACTTCTTCAGCAATCTCCCCAATTTCAGGATGATCATGAGGAGGAGGAAGAGATAGATCTGAAGGGAATTACTCAGATTGTTCGTCGTCGCGGGTGGTGGATGTTGGCCGTTGGCAGTGTCGTTGGTGGATTAGTTGGCTTGTATTTGTTCAAACAGCCACCTGTTTATAAAGAGTCTTTTCAGCTATTGATTCCACCGCCCAATGCTGATTCATTGTCGAACCCTTTACTAGGGCAGATTGCTAGCCTAAGCGGTGGAAGGATCGATGAATCCTATTATGCCACTCAACTAGACTTATTAGTGAGTAATAAATTGCTGACTCCAGTCGTAGAGAAGCTTCAGCAACAGAAACAATTTTTTAAGGACGAGGAGCAAAGACAAAATTTTAAAGTAGAGGACTTTCTTCGAGAGTTGAAGCTCAGTAGAGGAAAGGATACTCAAGTTGTTGAAATTAGTTATCAAGCCGATTCTCCAGAGGAAGTGAAATTTGTTTTAACTCGATTAGCATCTGCTTATTTGAAATATACAATTCAAGAAAAAACTCGCCAATCAAAGCAAAAACTTTTTTTTCTAGACGAACAAATTCCTATTATTAAGCAGCGTATTTTACTATTACAAAAACGTTTGGAACAATTCCGTCTCAAAAATGATTTTATCGATCCCACAAATCAGGGTGAGGTTATCGCTGACGGATTAAAGGAGCTAAATAAAGCTAAACAAACGAATAAGGCTGAGCTAAAAGATGCGATCGCCCTTTACCAAAATTTGGGGAAACAACTCGGTATTTCCCAACAGGAAGCAGTGATTCTCAATGCCCTAAATGAATCCCCTCGGTATCGTAGTTTACTTGCTAAATTGCAAGAAGTAGATACTAAATTAGCTAACGTATCTACCCGTTTTACAGAAGATAGTCCCATTGTTCAACAATTGCGAGCCGAACGAAACAATCTTTTACTTTTAATTGATCAAGCGGTCAAGATCGCGCTTAAAAAGTTACCCATTAATGCGAATCAATTAGGTGATCAATTTATCGAAGGATTGGTGGAACCGAATAGTATTCGCCAAAATCTAACGGCACAACTGCTGGTGGCGATTAATCAAGTTAAGCGATTGCAAGCTCGTCAGTCCGCGATCGCTCTCAATGAACAGGAAGTTCGTCAGCAGGTACAAAACTTTGCCCGCAGTGCAGGGGGCTATGCCGAATTGGCAGGAGAACTGGAAATTGAGAATCAAAGTTTAGCATCCCTATTAACCGCTCGACAGTTATTACAGATTGAGACCGCCAAAAGTTTTACTCCGTGGGAGTTGGTTTCCCAAATTCGTATGCCAGAAAAACCCGAAAGTCAATTGGCAAGGAACATTTTATTACTATTACTTGCGGGCTTAGTGTCAGCAGTTGCCATCGGTATCATTTTAGAAAATTTAGACAATAAAATTCAATCTTCAGAAGAGTTAGCCCGGTTAACGGAAACGAAGATTTTGGGGACTATTCCTTTGTTGAAGTCTATTTCTTATTTAAAAAAATCTAAAAATCTGCAAGCTTTCGACAGATCGTTGAAAAAAGAACTGGAGAACTGGGTGTCTTTTTTAGAATCCTATGCCTTTCTCTATACCAATCTCTTTTTTCTTCGACAAAGACAAAGTAAGGCAACTTTAGTTATTAGTTCTGCATCGCCAGGGGAGGGGAAATCAACCACTTCTTTTTTTCTAGCGCAGGCGGCCGCCAACATGGGACACAAGGTTTTACTCGTGGACGGCGATCGCTATTTCCCTCAAAAGGAATACTGGCAAACCTTAGCAAAGACTAATCCAAGTCAGTCCTCAGTTTCGTCTTGTCCTAAGTTTAATCCCCAAACAATTCACGCAAAGGGGATGAATACCGAAAAATTGAGAGATAATTTTTATATTATGCAGTACGAGAACCTCAGCCTGTCTATGATGATGGAAGAAAAAGAGTTACACAAAGTCATCAACGGTTGGAAGATTGAATTTGATCTGATTCTGATTGATGCTCCCCCCGTTTTAGGACTATCGGACACCAAGTTAATTGCCAATCAATCGGATGGAATTTTGTTAGTCGTGCGTATAGGGCATACCGATCAACAATTAATCAAAGAAACGCTACTCGAATTAAAACTTTCTAATTTACCTGTGATGGGCTTGATCGTCAACGGCTCGACTGACAATACCCGTCGTGATTATTATAAGTACTACCAGAGTAAATCCCAGAAAATGATTGTATAGATAGATACTATCGGAAAAGTCTCAATTTTTTTTATCGTAACGCGATCGCATTCACACACAACAAACAGCGATCGCCCTTGAAAAAAAAGGCATTCCCAGAAATAAATTCCAAGAATACCTCAATCATGAAAACAAACCATTAAACCGTCTGGGGTTGTCCTTGGGGTTGGAATTGGAAGAGAGAATACACCACATTCCGACGAATATCAATCATCATTTCCAAGAACATTTCATAACCTTCTTGTTTGTACTCAATCAACGGATCTTTCTGACCATAACCGCGCAGACCCACCGACTCCCGCAGTCCTTCCATCGACTGTAAATGCTCCCGCCAGAGATTATCGATTTGTTGCAAAATAAAGAACCGTTCCGCCTCTCGCATCAAACCAGCCCGTACCCGATCCACCTGATTTTCCTTCATATCGTAGGCCTTGCGGACTTCCTCATGGAAAAAGACCTTCATTTCGGGAACCGTCATATCCGCCATATCCTCAACGCTGACATCTTCCAATAGGTAAATAAATTCCTTCACCTTATCCAGCATTTTTTCCATATCCCATTCTTCGGGCGGAAGCTCAGGATTGACGTAGGCCTCAACTATTTCATCCATTGTTTTTTCGGCATAAACTAACACCTGTTCCTTCAGATCTAACCCCTCCAAAACCCGACGACGTTCAGCATAAATGGCCTTCCGTTGGTTGTTCATTACCTCGTCATACTCAAAAACCTGCTTACGAATATCGTAATAGTAGGTTTCGACTTTTTTCTGCGCCCCTTCTAGGGAACGGGTCAACATTTTTGACTCAATGGGCATATCTTCTTCCACTCGGAACATTTCCATCATGCCCGCCACGCGATCGCCGCCAAAAATACGGAGCAAATTGTCCCCCAAACTGAGGAAGAAACGGGTAGAACCAGGATCGCCCTGCCGTCCTGCCCGACCCCGTAACTGATTGTCAATCCGTCGAGATTCATGGCGTTCCGTCCCGATTACGTGCAAGCCGCCCAGATTGATCACCTCTTGATGTTCTGCACTGGTAAATTTCTCGTATTCCTGACGAATGAGGTTATAAACTTCCCGTAACTTTTGGATAGCTGGCTCATCCGTCGGAGCTTTTTCCGCCGCAACCGCGAGTTTTTCTTCTGCCTCTAGTTCCGTCAAACTCTGCTCACCGTATTCAGAGACCGCGAATTTTACCACCTCTTTTAGCATTTTTTCCGCTTCTGTCGAGATTTCCGTTGGGAAAATATCCTTAGACACCCGCCAAGTTTTCTTTTTCTTCTCCTGACCAAATCCTTCAGCGCGATCGCGTCCCCCAAAGCCTTGGGGACTAAAGCCCAACTCATCATCCTCTGGGCGAACAATTTTCGGCATCAGATATTCCCGCACCTTTAAGCGAGCCATATAATCCGAGTTTCCCCCCAAAATAATATCCGTACCCCGACCCGCCATATTCGTCGCAATGGTCACGGTTCCTTTCCGTCCTGCTTGGGCAATAATTTCCGATTCCCGTTCCACATTCTCAGGTCGTGCATTGAGGATATTATGGGGAATTTCCAACTCATTCAAAAGACTCGCGATCACTTCAGACTTTTCCACACTGGTTGTTCCCACGAGAATGGGGCGACCTTCTGCGTGCAGTTCCTGACATTCCAAAGCAACCGCTTTCCATTTCGCTTCTTCTGTCTTATAAACCACATCGGCCCAATCCTGACGACCCGAAGGACGATTAGTCGGCGTAATGGTAACTTGCAAGTTGTAAACCTTTTCTAATTCGGTTTCTTCGGTTTTTGCCGTTCCTGTCATGCCCGATAATTTGGGATAAAGCAGAAAGAAATTCTGATAAGTAATCGTTGCTAACGTTTGGCTTTCCCGTTGAATTTCTACCCGTTCTTTAGCTTCGATCGCCTGATGCAGACCGT
>JBEIFD010000092.1:0-9465 GCA_040382535.1 Merismopediaceae cyanobacterium | reverse complement strand
CGCTGACGCAATATGACTGACCGCGATCGCCTTTCCTGCGACGAGTAAATTATCAATTTTCTGGGGAATCATCGCCCGTAAAGGAATTTGAAAAGGATAGGTTTGCGCTCCTCCCTGACGTTCCCCTTCTTTTTCCGTGTTACCTGGTGTTTCTGGGGGAGAAAGGGTCATGCAGGGATGAAAATCGATCGCGTAATGACCAATTCCCACTGAATCTGCATAAATTGTTGAACGTTTGCGGCGTTGGATAGCATCGGGAGCAATTTTACCACTGAGAACATCTAAACCCTCTAAACCCGCCAAAGTCGCCTGTAATTGACGATAGGTATCAGGGGAAAGAGCTTGACGATAATAATCATCCTGATAATTACGTCGGGAAATATCAATTTCTGAAATCGTGAATCCATCGGGATAATAAAAGGACGGACGGCCAATAATGCGACGAGATTCCCGAATATAGGGATATTTCGATAGTCCATGTACGGTTCCCATTGGTGAATCTAAACCCGACAGAAAACGGTTATTGGGATCGGGTTTTTTCACATCTGGCCCAAGCTGGGAATCCGTTGTACCTGCAACAAACCAATAATAAAAACCGAGGGAATGTTCTTCTGCTTTTCTCAGAGCATCAGTTCGTAACCCCCCTAACCATCCCCCAGGTTGGAGTTGACCCGTTGCCTTGAGTTGATCTTCCGTGTAGATAAAATTATCCTTGGCGGTGCCTGGTCGATAATCATTACCCCATGTCCAATTTTGCATAGAAATATTACCAGGACTGGGTTTATGATAACGAATTCCGCCATAGGTTAGAGTTTCTCCCTGTTGGGGACTCCAAATTTGACGATAGGTAAACAGTAAATCGGGATTAGCAAAACGGGGTAGTTCGTAACTATAGTAGGGTTCATATTGGGGATAAAAAGGCGGCATGGTTTGGGGCTGAGGTTCCGCCGTTTTTTCCATTGCAAAGGTATAGGTAAACCCTTGGGTGCAGTAGGGATCGGGGACTTTACTCGATGCAGAGGGTTCGAGATAGGATTGGGGATCAATGCCGACTCGGTAGGGGACATCGGCTAGGGCAATTAATTCTCCTGTTTCTGTGGCTTCGATGATATACCAGGGAGCGGGTTCCGCCGTTCGACTAGGCTTGGGGACAAACTGAATAATTTTTTTGTTGAAAAGAGCAGAGTTTTCGTAACGGTAACTGTCTTCAATGGTTTTAGACAGGGGATAGGTATTGAGAGGTGATGCACCTGGGGCGGGACTATGTTGGATCGCGATCGCCTTGGTAATTTGTTTGCCTGATCCAATGGGTTTAATGTTTAAATCTTTAATCACCGTATTGGGAAACCATTTCAGAGTTCCTTTGCCCTTTCTTTCGGCATTTTTTAACTCAGCCATGAGAACAGTGTTGCCATCGGAAGGCAAAAAACAAGACTCACTGACCCAACAATCTCCAGGATTACGACTGTCATATTCTTGTTGAATGCGTCGCCGAAAATCCAAATAACCACGCGGATAAAAGAGCATTTTTGCCTGGGTAGGTCGTTCATCCAGGGCAGAGGTTCCCTGGGAAGAAATTTGTCCCCCGACCCAATCGGTAATCTCGGTTAAACAAACGGTTTTTCCTGCCAATAATCCCTCATAGGCCGCCGCACTGCCTGCCAGTCCCGCCCCCACGATTAGCATTTCACATTCCACTTTTTGATCAGGCGATCGCTTAGTATCTGCCAGGACAAAAACAGACATTTCCTGCCAAAACATTAGGGACAGAGGAAAGATTGCCAGGAGATTGAACCGAGATTTTGCTTTTTTTTGACCCATGATTAAAAAAATTAGTAGAGATAAACTTTGCCCGTCTCTTGCAGATTGATGCTTCTGTGACCCATAAAACCTGGTTCGGCTTTGACAATATTGACGTTAAGCGTATTGGTTTTAGGCTCGACTGTCACTTCAAACTTTAAAACAAAGGGCTTGTCTGGATCGACAGGAATACTTGGATAAACCGCGATATTGGAGGAACTATCTACATTTTCTACCGTTCCCGTTTGTCCCGCCTCAATTTTTTCCGAAGGCTCTTCTTCTTTTCCTGCAACTCCGTATTCTAAGGGAATTTTTGTTTGATTGACTAATTTAACCGTTACTTTTTTAGTGGCATTGAAATCCGCAACGGGTTGCCAAAATCCAGACTGGTAGGTTGTAGCAGGAGGATCTTGAGCGAAAACACTCGAAAATGGGGTTGCAATAAAAAGACTGGAGAGTAAACACAAAGCGGAGGTCGTGACGGGATTAAGTTTCATAAAAAAACTAAATTGAGCAAAAAAGATATTTTGTCCAGACTATCTTAGATTTGAGCTAATTGACTATTTTTTCCAGAGCAATTGCCAGCCTTTATCTTTTTATAGGTCGCGATCGCGTTTCTAACATTTCTTAATATAAATTAATGAAAAATAGCTTGCCGATTTCAAATTATTTTGATAGGATACTCCTGAAAACTTCTAAGGCATGAAAACGATTCATAGCTTTAACTACTTCCTAATAAATAACCATAGGAGATCAAGATGCCAGGTGCAGACTTTTCTGAAAATTTTAATTTAGAGCAAGCATTTCAAACTATTCCTGAAAAAATTCACGAAGAGTTAATAACTGCTATGCTGGCAGAACCATTTGATGAAGCAAAATCAGAGGAACTCCTTGATAGAATGACTGCGGTTACTTCAGATTCTAAATGGAGCGATCTACTAGGTGGAGTTCACCGTATTTTAGGCGAAGACTTTGTGTCAGAGTTGGTTAAACAGAATGCCCAGCCCGAATTAGTTGCCTTTGCGGCTGGAAAATGTGTCTGCAGAAACGGGACAGTTAGAACCTGCGGGACATGCCCTCCCTGAGTAAAACCTGAACATGAGTAAGTAGGGAGGATAGATATAATTAAATAAATTAAATATAAGAGAATTTTTTCAAAAGCTTTATGGAATAATGCTTCCAGAGAGTTGCTATTCTTTGTTTCATTGCAACCAGCTACTTACTACCCCATTTTTAACAAACACTAATGTCACCCTATCCCCATCGCCGAATCACTGAACTGTTGTGTTTTTTCTTATTTAGTATAGTGACTTTTCCCGCCTGTGTTTCTGCCCAGATGCGTGCGGATAATACTTTAGGAACTGAAAACTCGATTATTACACCGAATGTCACAATCAATGAACTCTTCAGCGATCGCGTTGATGGTGGAGCTATTAGGGGAAGAAATTTATTTCATAGCTTTTCAGAACTCAATGTAGCTGAAGGGCGTGGCATTTATTTTAGCAATCCAGAGGGAATTAATAATATTATTAGCCGAGTTACAGGCAATAATCCTTCGTCTATTCTGGGAAAATTAGGTGTCTTGGGTAATGCTAATCTATTTTTGCTCAATCCCAACGGCATTCTCTTTGGCCCCCATGCTTCCCTTGACTTAGGAGGTTCCTTTCTCGCGACCACCGCTAATGCCATTGAATTTGATGGACAAGGGATATTTAGTGCTTCAGAACCTAATGTTCCTCCTTTGTTAACGATTAATCCTTCTGCTTTTATTTTTAATCGACTACGCCCTGGCTCAATTACCATAAACTCTTCTAGGGAGCCTGCTGGTCAGCGTATGAGCTTTTCGGGTACAACAGATGCTTTCGGGTTAAGGGTTCCTGATGGCAAAAGCTTGGTTCTTTTAGGTCGAGATTTAGTTCTAGCCAATAGCGAATTAAATGCTTTAGAGGGAAGGATAGAGCTAGGGAGTATTGAAGGAGCAGGAACAGTCGGATTAAGTATTAATGGAAATGAATTTAGTCTTAATATTCCAAGTAATATTGCGTTGAGCGATGTATCTCTTATGCAAGAAAGTGGGGTTTATACCAGTGGCAATACTGGTGGAAATATTCAAATAACAGGGAATAATATCAGGCTAACAGGTGATTCAACCCTCAAAGCTGAAACTTTTGGAAATCAATCAGGAGGATCTATAGGACTCACCGCCAGAAATAAGATAGAAGTTATTAAAAGTGGCAATTTTGGTGTTGACATTGGTGTTGACATTTCTACTCTTACCTTTGGAAATGGAGATGCAGGCAATATCATCATCGAAACCCAAAAATTAATTCTCAAAGATGGAGTTCAAATAGCCACTTCTAGTCTTGGTGCAGGAAATGGAGGAAAATTAAACATAAATGCTTCGGAATCCGTTGAACTGACGGGGCGAACCCCCGATGGAATGGATACTGGACTGACCAATTATGCCGCTTTTAAAGGTAACGGGGGTACGATTACTATTCAAACGAAGGATTTATTGTTAGCCGGGGGAGGATTCATTACAACACAATCGTTTGGTAGTGAGAGTGATAATTCTACTGGCAATGTTGCTTCGGGATTTGGTGGTGATATTATTATCAATGCCTCTAATTCTGTGAGTATTCTTGATGGTGGAGGTATAATTGCTAAAACTTCTGGGACGGGCAATGCGGGAAATATCACGATTAACACAGGAACTTTAACCGTCCAAAAAGTAGGAACTATCACAGTTGCTTCTGTAGAGCAAGCAGAAGGAGCCTCTGGAAATTTAACGATTAATGCCTCAAAAGCTGTCAACTTAAGTGGCAAAGATAGCCTTTTAGAAGCGACGGGAACTTTGTTAGGTAAGGCAGGTAATTTAACGATAAAAACAGGACAGATGAATATTTCTGACGGTGCAACCGTGACGGTTAATAATCCCCAGGGACAAGCGGGAAATTTAAGCATAGATGCCAACACTCTTACTGTTACAGGAAACAAAAGTAGTATTATTGGCTCTACCGAAAGTGGCCGAGCAGGAAATGTCTCGATCCGTGCAGGAAAATCAGTCACTTTGAGTAATCAGGGTGAAATATCAGTACAGGCTGACGGGATAGGTAAAGCAGGAAATTTAATCATAGAAACAGGAGAAATGAACGTTTCTAATCAGGCAAAGGCGACGGTGAGCAGTACAAAAGGGCAAGCAGGAAATTTAAACATATATGCCAATAATGTATTCCTCGATCGCGGATTTTTGACGGCTGAAACTGCTGAAACGGGGTTTAATGGAGCCAATATTAATTTGCAATTATCCAACTTACTAAAAATTCAGAATGAAAGCCTAATTTCTGCCCAGGCAACGGGGGGAGCCAATGGGGGTAACGTGACCCTTAATAGTCCGTTGTTGGCGGTGCTTCTTCCCACAGGCCCCAATGGCAGTGACATTATTGCTAAGGCAGAAGAAGGAAGTGGGGGAAATATTTTGATTAATTCCCAGGGAATTTTTGGGACTGCCGAAGGAAAGGCGATCGCGGGAAATCGAACTAATGATATTGATGCCAGTTCTGAATACGGCGCACCAGGCCGCGTTTTAATCAATAACACCATTGACCCCAATCAAGGAACCGTGACCTTGCCTGAAGATGTGGTCGATCCCAATACCCTGGTGGCGCAAAATGCCTGTAAACGGGGAACTGCAAGTCAATTAACCCAAACGGGTCGGGGAGGTTTACCGCCAACAATTTCTGAAAATCTCAATAGTCAGGCGATCGCAGTGGGCTTGATTGATCCTGCTCCCAGTTCGGTGAGTCAAGCCGAAAATCAGGCGATCGCGTCTGAGAATTTACCTCTTGCCCAAAATCAAATCGCGCCTGCCCAGGGTTGGATTTTTAATCAGAAGGGAGAAGTGATGTTGGTAGCCTATGATCCGACTGTGACGGGTTCTCAACGAGTGAAAGTTAATTCTTTGGGTTGTGTTGTGCCATAAAACCGCTAAAATCACCAATAAGCCCATTCTAAATCTATCGCGTGTAGGGGCTTAGTTTCTAAGTCCTATGTTCTAAGAATTTGGAAACCAAACCCCTACAAAAAGGATATTTTTACAAGGAGATTTAATATTACTTCTTAATTGCAACCAGCTACTTACTTCTTATAGTGAGTTATAAAAAAAGCAATATTTTAGGAATTTAAGGAATATAAAAATGCAGAACAAAACGGTTATAAAAACTCAGAAATTTTTGGCTCGGTTTAAAAAATTTTCAGGCAAAGTTTTATCTAATTTCTCTTTAAAAAGATCTGGTTTTTGGTTTTGCTTTTTGTTTTCTCTGTTTCTTCCCCTATTAATCAGTCAAGTTTCCCTATCAATACCGATCGCATCAATCCAAGATATTAACTCTGGATCGACAACGGAATTAGTAACCCAGGCAAAAAAGTTATATCAAAATCAAGAATTTGAGCAAGCGGCAACCCTTTGGCAAAAAACTGCCCAGATCTTTGCAAGCCAAGGCGATCGCGTGAATCAATCAATGGCTCTGAGTAATTTAGCGTTAACTCAACAACAATTGGGTCAGTGGGAAGCGAGTAATCAGGCGATCGCTGAAAGTTTAAATTTATTAAAAAATTCACCCCAAACTGCTGACCAACAACGGATTTTTGCCGCGACTTTAGATATTCAAGCCCAGGGAGAACTGGCAACGGGAGCAACCGAAGCGGCGGTCAAAACTTGGCAACAGGCGATCGCACTCAATCAGGAAATGTCTAATCCTGTTGGAGTAATGCAGAGCCAAATTAATCAATCCCAAGCTTGGCAAGATTTGGGGCAATCTCCCAGGGCTTGTCAGGTTTTATTGGATGCGCTAGAAATTACTAATACTGACTGTCAAATTTCCGAGGCTCAACTGCAAAATTTGCCTAATACACCTCCGCTCAATTTACAGGCGATCGCCCTCCGCAGTCTGGGGAATGTGTTACGCATTAACGGGAAAACAGAAGAATCCCAACAAGTTTTATTGAAAAGTCTTAAAATTCAAGAAAAAATAGGAAACCCTCAAGAAATAGGGAAAATTTATCTTAGTTTAGGAAATACGGCCCGCGCTTTGGGAAATAAAAATAACGCCAAAATAAGCTCCAATCTAGAAGATAAACCCGTTTCTTGTACTACTGAAATAACGTCAGAAAAAAACTTTCCTTTTTATCAACAGGCCGCCATTTGTTATCAGCAAGCCGCCGCAATGGGTTCCAAACTTGATTCTGTCCAAGCTCAAATTAATTTACTCGATTTGTGGAATCAGACTCAGCAGTGGGACAAAATTCCTGCCCTGGTTCCTCAAATTCAGACTGGACTAGACTCATTAGCCCTTAGCCGAAACGCCCTTACCTCCCGCCTCAAATTTGCTCAAAATCTGATCTGTTTACGATTTATCGGCACTATACCCTCTCTGCAAGCAAAAGATTTGGCTTTTGTTTCTCCTGTTGTCCAACAATGCTCTGCTTTTTCGAGCAATTTACAAACGGATACAATATTAGAATCCGCACCGTTCCAAATTCCGCCCCTTTCTCGCAATCTTCCTATTATTGATTCAGCTTCCCTATCATTATCTAAAATTCCTTCTTGGGATGAGATTAATCAATCTCTGGCTCAGGTTTTCCAACAATCCCAAACTCTAGGAGACAAACGTAACCAATCTAATGCCCTGGGTTATCTCGGTGCGATCGCCCAACTTCAGGGGAATATGCAGAGCGCGGAACAATTGACAAAACAAGCCTTACAACCCATTTCTGCCTATAATTTTCCCGATATTACCTATCGTTGGCAGTGGCAATTAGGGCGACTTTATCAAAGTCAGGGTAAATCCCAAGAGGCGATCGCGGCCTATAGTCTCGCCTATCAAACTCTCCAATCCCTACGACAGGATTTAGTCGCGACGAACCCCGATATTCAATATACTTTCCGTGACAGTGTGGAACCCGTTTACCATGAATTTGTGGATTTGTTACTGCAAAAAGAGAATCCTGATCAAGCAACCCTCAAAAAAGCCCGTGATATTGTTGAATCTCTCCAATTAGCGGAACTCAATAACTTTTTTCGAGAAGCTTGTTTAGAAACCACACCCCAACAGGTTGACCAAATTGATGCCCAAGCCGCCGTTATCTATGGCATTGTTTTACGCGATCGCCTAGCAGTCATTTTATCCTTACCCAACCAGCCGTTAGAGTATTACGCAACGAATCAAGCTCTAACTAGAGAACAAGGCGGCCAGATAATCGTTGAGCAGACCATTGATAACTTATTTGCGACTTTAACTCCCTATATCGCGAGCATTGACCCCTTAAAACCGAATCAAACGCTTTATGATTGGTTAATTCGTCCCGCAGAAGCAAAATTAGCTAAAAATGGGATTAAAACGCTAGTTTTTGTTTTGGACGGGGCATTGCGAGGCATTCCTGTGGCCGCTCTCCATGATGGTCAGCAATACTTGATTGAAAAGTATAATGTGGCTCTCACGCCAAGCTTACAATTGTTTAGCTCCCCGACCGTTGCATCGACTAACTTGAATGTTTTAGTCGGTGGTTTAACAGAGTCCCGTCAAGGTTTTGCGTCCTTACCAGGAGTCAAACAAGAAGTCCAAGAAATTGCCAATTCCGTTTCAGCCGAGGTGTTATTAGACAGCAATTTCACTCGCGATCGCCTAGAAAACCAAGTTCAGACCCAAAATTTCCCGATTGTTCACTTAGCCACTCACGGACAATTTTCTTCCCAGGCAGACGAAACCTTTTTGATCACTTGGGATAAAAAAATCAATGTTAAAAATTTAGACCAATTATTAAAAGAACGCGATAAAATCACCCAAAATCCCATTGAATTACTGATTTTAAGTGCCTGTCAAACTGCCACAGGGGATAAACGAGCGGCTCTCGGTTTAGCGGGTGTTGCAGTGCGATCGGGGGCGAGGAGTACTTTGGCAACCCTCTGGTCAATTCAGGATCAATCCACTGCCGATTTCATGACGGAGTTTTATCAGGCCATCAATCAGCCTAATGTCTCTAAAGCCCAAGCCCTGCGTCAGGCTCAACTTTCTCTATTGCATTCCCCTCAATACCAAAACCCCTACTATTGGGCCCCCTTTGTCCTAGTGGGTAACTGGTTGTGATATTTTAATTGATTTAACTATTTTTCTGAGTAAAGCGAACATTTAGAGGTTTATTTGAAAGTGAAATCGGGAGATCACAAAAAACGGTAAGATTGAGATTGATCTTTATTTTGTTAAATTTTAATCATGGGTGACATAAATTCTAATTTAGAAACCACCACAGGAGCCGATGCCATTGATACCGCGATCGCGGCGGGCATTGATTTTGATGGTTCCCCGATCCCGTCCGAAAAACTGGAACTCTACCATAGCGTAATGGGATTAGAAGCAGGCAGACAACGCAGTGGAGTGAGTAATACCATGCGCTCTCGGATTGTCCGTATCGGTGCAAAACATATTCCCCAGGCAGAACTGGATCAAAAATTAGTTCAGGCAGGATTCGCGCCCTTAAAGGAAAAAGAAGTTGCTTTTTTCTATAAAGTCCATTAGGGATCTTTGCCAAAACCTTTACTCAGTATGGATTAGAGAGAATTTGCCAAAATGCCTGTAATTCTAATCAGTCAAGCGTTACAAAAGAGAT
>JBEIFD010000091.1:0-9495 GCA_040382535.1 Merismopediaceae cyanobacterium | reverse complement strand
TAATACGACTCTTATTGTGACAGAAATAGAAGATTATGAAATCACAGGTACTCAAAGCAATGATACCGTTAATATGACTAATGTCGTGGCGATAGGCTCTGGCTTTGGTCAAACTTCTGGTCGCATTTCTGGATTAGCAGGAAACGATACTCTGATTGGTGGCAGTCTTAATGACGATCTTTATGGAGGGGTTGGTAATGATAGTCTCAATGGTGGAGTGGGTAACGACTTTTTAGACGGAGAAGATGGGAATGATACCCTCAATGGTGGGGCTGGTGCTGATTCTTTAAACCCAGGTCGTGGAGGTGGGAGTGTTATAGGGGGAGCCGATAGTGACATCCTAAACTTAAATCTCAGTGGTGAAACTGTTGGCTACATCGTTACTACAGATACAACGGTAGCTAGTGGCAATACGACTGTTATTGTGACAGAAATAGAAGATTATGAAATCACAGGTACTCAAAGCAATGATACCGTTAATATGACTAATGTCGTGGCGATAGGCTCTGGCTTTGGTCAAACTTCTGGTCGCATTTTTGGATTAGGAGGGAATGATACCCTAATTGGTGGCAGTCTTAATGACGATCTTTATGGAGGGGTTGGTAATGATAGTCTCAATGGTGGAGTGGGTAACGACTCTTTATACGGAGAGGATGGAAATGATACCCTCAATGGAGAAGGGGGTAATGACCTGCTAGACAGTGGTTTCGGGAACGATGTCCTCGATGGCGGTGTCGGTGATGACACCTTAAAATCAGGTGAGGGAATAGACACTATTATTGGGGGAACAGGTTTTGATTTCCTTGAGCTAGATCATTCCAGCCTATCAACTGCCTTAACTCTCAATTATATTGATCTGAATACCGTAGCCGCGATCGCCGATGATAACTTGAGACAAGTTGAAAAAATACGACTGCTCTCAGGCGGGGGAAATGACAACCTCAACTTAAGTGCTGCTATTGGCGATAACTACGTTGAAGGACGCAATGGAAACGATACTATTTCTGGCAGTGTCGGTAATGACGAATTTCGAGGAGGTCTTGGGTTAGATAGCCTTTCAGGGCAAGGAGGTAATGATAAACTTTATGGCGATGAGGATAATGATACCTTGCTTGGAGGAGAAGGAAATGATTCTCTAGAAGGAGGGACAGGTGCTGACAGTTTGGATGGAGGCAATGGTGATGATAGCTTAAAATCTGGTCAAGGGGTTGATACCATTATTGGAGGAACAGGTTTTGATTTCCTTGAACTAGATCATTCCAGTCTGTCAACTGCCTTAACCCTGAATTATATTGATCTGAATACCGTAGCCGCGATCGCCGATGATAACTTGAGACAAATTGAAAAAATACGACTGCTCTCAGGAGGGGGAAATGACAACCTCAATTTAAGTGCCGCTATTGGTGATAACTACGTTGAAGGACGCAATGGCAACGATAGCATTTCTGGCAGTATCGGTAATGATGAGTTTCGAGGAGGTCTTGGACTAGATAGCCTTTCAGGTCAAGCTGGAAACGATAAACTTTATGGCGATGAAGATAATGATACCCTGCTTGGAGGAGAAGGAGATGACCAACTCTATGGTGGTATTGGTAATGATAATCTTGCTGGAGAAGGAGGCAACGATTTTCTTTATGGAGGAGCAGGTGTAGATAATCTATCAGGAGGAGAGGGCGATGACTACTTTAATCCAGGAGAAGGAGCAGATACTATCATAGGGGGTAATGGGGTTGATACCTTAGAAATAGACCGCTCAGGTAATACGGTCACAACCAACTTCACCGTAACCTACACGGCCAGCAACGTCTTTACCGTTTTGAACGATGTGAACTTCAAAGATATTGAAATCATCAAATTCAAATCTGGTAGCGGTAATGATAACCTGAACTTTAGTGCCACAACAGGTCAAGATATTATTGAAGGACGAGGTGGCGATGATATTATCACAACGGGAAGCGGTAAAGATCGCGTTTATGGTGATGCTGGAAATGACACTATTTCAGGAAAAGCTGAAAATGATTTAATTTTTGGCGGAGTTGGTAACGATATTCTCACGGGAGATGGTGGTTCCGATGGTCTCTATGGAGGTGAAGGAGACGATACCCTTAGCGGTGGAGATAGCAATGATCGCCAAGCTGTGGATACGCTTCTTTACACTGAGTATGTCTTTATTGATTTCAATCTAACATTGCCCATTAATTACTTTGCGGGTTTATGGGGACAAGAAGGTAACGACACCTTAGAACCTGGTCTAGGAATAGATGATGTAGATGGTGGCAACGGAACTGATTTACTGAAAGTTGACTATTCTACTGTTACTACTTCTGGTATTTCCACGACAATTGGGAATAACGGCAGTGGCAGTATCTTCGCTGGTGGAAATATTATTGCTTATACCAGTATTGAAAAATTTGACATCACGGGAACATCTCAAGCCGATAATTTAATTGGGGGAAACTTAAGTGATACTCTTCAAGGGGGAGCAGGGAATGACATTCTCAATGCGGGTGGTCAGTCTTCTGGCTATTCCGATAGTAGTTATTCTAGTGGCAGTTATTCGAGCTTCGGTCAAGCTGATATTCTGACAGGAGGCTTAGGACGCGATCGCTTTATTTTGGGAGATGAATATTCAGTCTTTTATGATGACAATAACCCTCTCACGGCGGGAAATGATAGCTATGTTCAACTCAATGACTTTAATCCGACGGAAGATTTTATTCAATTACAAGGCATTAGTACCGATTATCGTTTAGTTATTTCTGGTACAAATACTCAACTCTTTAAAGACAAACCAAGCACGGAACCCGATGAATTAATCGCGATTGTTAATGGTCAAACAGCATTAGCTTTAACCAGTAGCTATTTTAATTATGTTTCTACCGTTACGCTTCCTACTATTACTCTCGCTCTTCCTAATGCGAGTGTCAGTGAAGATGGAACTCCCAATCTCGTCTATACCTTTACCCGAACAGGTAGCATAACGAATAGCTTAGTTGTTAACTATGGTGTTACGGGTACAGCAACCTTAAATACAGACTATTCTCAGAGTGGAGCCACGAGTTTTAGTGCTACAACGGGTAGTATCACCTTTGCCCCTGGTTCTAATACCGCAACACTAACCATAAATCCTACGACTGACAATATTATTGAGACAAATGAAACGATTTCTCTTACTCTGACTAATGGTACGGGTTATACCGTTGGAACAAGTAGTCCTGTTATCGGAACGATCACCAATGATGATACCAATAGCATTCTTTCTATTACTGACTTGACCACCGTTATTGAGGGGAAAGACACCAACGCTTTAGTTACAATCAGCATTAGTAATCCAGGATTGCAAAATATTTTTGTTAATTATACCACTACGCCCCTTGATGCGATCGCAAATACTGACTATACCGGTCAAACAGGAACTTTAACTATTGCGCCAGGTAGTAGCACGGCGACATTATCTATTCCGATCCTTAATGACAATCTTAATGAACCCGATGAATCTTTTCTCGTCACCCTTTCTAATCCTATTAATGCAACTATCAATCCAGATGCCAATATTGGGGAAGTTACGATTACAGATACCTGGCAAACGAGTATTACCCGTACCTTACCTATCAATGTTGAAAATCTTAAACTAAATGGTGTGGCTGCGATCAATGGTACAGGTAACGCAGGGAATAACATCATCACTGGTAATAGCGCAAACAATATCCTAACAGGTGCAACAGGTAAAGATACCCTTACAGGCGGCTTAGGACGCGATCGCTTTGGTTACAAAATCCTCACCGATTCCCTCTTGGCTAACTTTGATGTGATTACAGACTTTAATGCGAATGCAAACAACGATCTCTTTCTCGTCACCACTGCACGGACAGGCTTCACCAATGCAGGGGCAGCAACTACCCTAGATAACGCAGGAATTACCGCTAAATTGACTACTGCTAACTTCGGAGCCAACTCTGCCGCCCAATTTACTTTTGGAAGCCGATCTTTTGTGGCGATTAATAATGCAACGGCAGGCTTTAGTCAAACAACCGATGCCATTATTGAAATCACTGGTTTAACAGGAACCTTGGGATTAACTAATTTCGTAACGGTTTAGTTTAGGCTCATTTGAAGGCGATCGCGTTTTTTCTCTTGTAGAGGAGTGCGATCGCCTTCTGTTTTTGCCTATGCTATCAAGCTTTTACCCTAATAAGAATTTCTGTCATGAGTTAACAATCTGGCTTTCCCGTACAATGATAAGATTATCAAAGTTTCACCCGCGCCGCGCTCCATGAAAAAACTGATTGAAGGGATACAAAAGTTCAAATCGGGTTATTTTAACGCCCATAAGGATTTATTTGAGCAACTTTCTCACGGGCAACACCCCCGTATTCTCTTTATTACCTGTTCCGACTCTCGTATTGACCCCAACTTGATTACTCAGACTGGTGTGGGAGAATTGTTTATTATTCGGAATGCGGGTAATATTATTCCTCCCTACGGAGCCGCCAATGGAGGAGAAGGAGCATCCCTTGAATACGCGATCGCGGCCTTAAATATTGAAGAAATTATTGTCTGTGGGCATTCCCACTGTGGCGCAATGAAAGGGTTGCTGAAACTCAATAGCCTTCAGGAAAATATGCCCCTGGTCTATGATTGGCTCAAACACGCAGAAGCCACTCGTCGCGTCGTTAAAGATAATTACAAAGACTTGGAAGGGGAAGAGCTAATGGCCATCACCACCGCCGAAAATGTTCTCAATCAATTGGAAAACCTCCAGACCTATCCCATCGTTCGTTCTCGCTTACGTCAGGGGAAATTGAGGTTGTACGGTTGGATTTATCAAATTGAAACGGGAGAAGTGCTTGCCTACGATGGAGTTCTCCACGATTTTGTCCCCCCCCAAAGTACCTTGTCGGTTCCCGAACCTGAATACAATCTTTATCCTGGCTGTAATCTGTTAAATCAGTGTACTCCAACGGTCGGAGGCAATAAACCAAAACAAATTGGAAATGGGAATGGAAAAGCCCCTTCCTCTGAAAAGTCCAGCCCCTCTTCCCCCTTACCAGGCTATACCCATCTTTCCAGTGACCAAGCTGAACGGATTTATCGTGGTTCACGCTCTTGAAAAATTGGGTTTGAAATCGGTCAAACCAGAGAACGGGCTACAATAGGAGCGAAACAGTATTCATAAAAATGGTCAAATCGATGCAAATTCGCGGGACAGATCACTCACCCTTACATTGGTTAGGCGACGCTATTGCCTTGGGTTTCTTTGAAAATGCGGTGGAGATTACGGGAGATTTAGCCCAACTAGATGAAAAACTCGGCGGAACGCTACAGGAATTAATCACTGAAGCCGAATTTACGGGCAAGACGGGTCAAAAATGTGTGACTCGTGTGGGGTCTAATACTCCCATTCGCAAGGTCATCTTGATTGGTTTAGGAAAAATTGAAGGCTTTAAGCGGGGCCATTTAGGGACGGCGGCGGCCGCGATCGCCAGACTCGCCAAGAAAGAAAAAGTCAAAACTTTGGGAATTAGTCTGCCCTTAGTCGAACAGAATGAAAGCAAGACAGCAGAAGCGATCGCGGAAGGAATTTTACTCGCCCTTCATCAAGATAATCGCTTTAAATCCGACCCTGAAGATAAGATTTTAAAATTAGAAACCATCGAGTTACTCGCCCTCGGTGAACAAAATGAAGCGATCGCCCAGGCGGAAAAAGTGGTTTCTGGAGTGATTTTAGCCAGGGAATTAGTGGCCGCTCCTGCCAATGAAGTCACCGCGATTACGATGGCTGAAACGGCTCAAACTTTAGCAAAAGATTACGGTTTAAGTATCGAAATTTTGGAACAAGAAGATTGTGAAAAACTTGGCATGGGTTCCTTTTTAGGAGTCGCCAGGGCTTCTGAATTACCGCCTAAATTTATTCACTTGACCTACCATCCTGAAGGTACACCCAGCCGCAAACTAGCCATTGTCGGTAAAAGTTTGACCTTTGATTCGGGCGGTTTAAATATTAAAGGAGTCGGTAGTGGTATCGAAACCATGAAGATGGATATGGGAGGAGGAGCCGCAACCCTGGGAGCCGCCAAAGCGATCGCCCAATTAAAACCCTCCGCCGAAGTCCACTTTATCTGTGCCGCAACGGAAAATATGATCAGTGGTCGGGCCATGCGTCCTGGTGATATTCTCAAAGCCTCTAACGGTAAAACCATCGAAGTCAATAATACCGATGCCGAAGGTCGTCTGACTCTTGCTGATGCCCTTGTTTTTGCTGAAAAATTAGGCGTAGATGCGATCGTGGATCTGGCGACCCTCACAGGAGCTTGTATTGTTGCTCTCGGTGATGATATTGCGGGACTTTGGGGAACCGATGAAAACCTGATTGCTCAAATTAAAACCGCCTCGGAAAATGCAGGGGAAAAATTCTGGGAAATGCCGATGGAAGAAAAATATTTTGAAGGTTTGAAATCTCCTATCGCCGACATGAAAAATACAGGGCCGCGATCGGGAGGTTCCATTACCGCCGCTTTGTTCCTCAAGCAATTTGTCGAAAAAACGCCCTGGGTACATTTAGACGTAGCAGGGCCAGTCTGGGCAGACAAGGAATTTGGCGTTAATAATTCGGGCGCAACGGGTTTTCCTGTGCGTACTCTCGTCAATTGGGTATTGGGCTAGACCATAATATTCAGCAAATTCCTGGTAGGGACATAATATATATGTCCTTACTTTTTATTTAGGGATACATACAAATTGAGGAGAAACTATGGCACGAGTCATGATTGTTGGAGCGGGTGGGGTCGGTAGTGTGGTGGCCCATAAATGTGCGGCTCAGGCAGAATTTTCTGAGATTCTTTTAGCCAGTCGCACCGTTGCTAAATGTGATGCGATCGCGGCCCATATTGGTTCAAGCAAAGTCAAAACTGCCGCTCTGGATGCCGATATTGCCAGTAATACCGTCAAATTACTCAAGGATTTTCAGCCTGATATTTTGATTAATGTGGCCCTTCCCTACCAGGATCTCGCTCTCATGGATGCTTGTCTTGAAGCAGGGGTAGATTATCTGGATACTGCTAATTATGAACCGCCCGATGTGGCTAAATTTGAATATAGTTGGCAGTGGGCCTATCAGGATCGGTTTAAAGAAGCAGGTTTAACGGCGATTCTTGGGTGTGGTTTTGACCCAGGCGTAACGGGAGTTTTTACTGCCTATGCTCTCAAACATTACTTTGACGAAATTCACACCCTAGATATTATCGATTGCAATGCGGGCAGTCATGGTAAGGCGTTTGCGACTAATTTTAATCCCGAAATTAATATTCGAGAAATCACGCAACGAGGCCGCTATTACGAAAATGGCGAATGGAAAGAAATTGATCCCCTTTCTGTTCATTACCCCATTCCCTATCCTGAAATTGGTGAAAAGGAATCCTATTTGCTCTATCACGAAGAGTTAGAATCTCTGGCAAAAAATATTCCTAATTTAAAACGGGCGCGGTTCTGGATGACTTTTTCAGAAACCTATATAAATCATTTACGGGTGTTGGAATCGGTCGGCATGACTCGTATTGATGAAGTCGAATATCAAGGGCAAAAAATTGTTCCCTTACAATTCCTAAAAGCCGTTTTACCCGAACCGTCTTCCCTGGCAGAAGATTACACAGGACAAACTTCCATTGGTTGTTGGATTGAAGGAATTAAAGATGGCAAGGTGCGTAAATATTATGTTTACAATAATTGCGATCATGCGGCTTGTTATCAAGAAGTCGGTTCCCAGGGAATTTCCTATACAACAGGAGTTCCAGCAGTCATTGGGGCTTTGATGGTCATTAAGGGTTTATGGAAAAAACCAGGAGTTTTTAATGTGGAAGAGTTTGATCCTGATCCGTTTATGGAATTACTTGGCCCCTTGGGTTTACCTTGGCATGAGGTGATTGATCAACCTTCTCCTTTTGAGTATATTTAGACAAATTTAAGACGTGCTTAGAGTGTGATCGCCGTTTTGATATTTTTTCAAGGGTGGCGATCGCTGTTTTTCCAACTCAGGTTATAATGAAGCCAACCAGAGTTTACGGCTTCTGTGAAGATAAAAAGAAATGGGTATGTTGGATGTAATCTACTGAATCAGCTAAAAATATTGATTTGAGTTTCTTATTGAAAGGATTTTGTCGTCATGTTAATTAGATTCACGGTAGAAAATTTTCTCTCTTTTAACGAAAGAGTTGATTTTAATATGATTGCTTCCACAGAAGATAAAAATCATTCTCATCATATTGTTAAAGATGATAACCCTGAATCGATTGGACTACTCAGAACGTCAGTGATTTATGGGGCTAATGCTTCTGGGAAATCAAATCTAGTAGAAGCGATGCGTTTTGCTAGGGATTTTATCGTGGATGGTGTAGACAAAAATGACAATATTCCGTTAAGAAAATTTAAATTAGATAAGGCTTGTGCTAAAAAACCATCCAGGTTTGAATTTGAATTTAGATACAAGAAAAAACAATATGCTTATGGATTTGTTGTCAGCGAAACTAAGGTTGAAGAAGAATGGTTATTTGAAATTGGGATAAACAAAGAAGAAAAAATTTTTGAACGAAATCAAGATTTTACTGTCAATTACGACCATGAAATATTTTTAGGATTAACAAACGAAAATAAAGAACAAGAAAGAATTGAATTTGAAACAAAAGGAACTCGACCAAATCTACTTTTTGTATCCAATTGCAAAGAAAGAAATATTGAATATTTAATACCTATTTATGAATGGTTTGATGATATATTAAAAATAATAACTCCTAAATCTAAGCCCTTTGCTTTACCTTTAATTATCGAGGCAAAGGTAGAGGATTTCACAAATTTATTATTGGATTTTGATTTTAGAATTGAAAAGATCATTGTATCTCTTACCGATCTTGAAGACAATAAGAAAATTTCTCAAAAATTAAAAAATAAAATCCAAAAAGAATTTCCACTTGAAACTAAAGATAAAATAGGGATTTTTATTCCTGAACTTGGAGCTATTGTTACCAATGGTGATGACGAAAATCACCCAAATCTAACCTTTCAAGAAATAAAATTACTAAAAAAAGATAAAGATGATGAGCTTATTGAATTTGAACTATCCGAAGAATCAGATGGTACAAGAAGGTTTATAGACTTTCTGCCAATGCTAGAATTACTGTCTAATGACAACTCGGTTTTTGTCGTGGATGAAATTGAAGATAGTTTGCATATTTTATTAGTGCAAGCAATTTTTGATTTTTTCCTCAATGACAAAAGAAATAATTCTTTTCAACAAAGTCAACTTATTGCTACGACCCATGCTGTTTTACTTTTAGGTATTGATAAAATCTTTCGGAAAGATGAAATTTGGTTTATCAAAAAAAATAAATATGGTCAATCTGTTCCGTATTCTCTAGCTAATACTAATGTTGAAGATTTAGATTTAGTTAAAGGGTATATTAACGGTCGCTTTGGGGCAATTCCCTTACCCTCGCTTATTACTAT
>JBEIFD010000090.1:0-9508 GCA_040382535.1 Merismopediaceae cyanobacterium | reverse complement strand
GGCGATCGCGGACTACAATCAAGCCATTAAACTCAAGCCTGACCATTCTGAAGCCTACTATAATCGTGGAGGTATCAAAATGTCAACAGGAGATAATCAAGGGGCGATCAATGATTTGCGCCAAGCCGCTAAACTTTTTCAACAACAAAACGAAATGGAAAATTATCAAAAGGTTATGAATGTACTTAAAAAATTAGGCGTTTCCAATTAAATTCCCGTAGAGATATAAAACTGTTATGTCCTTAAGCTAAAGTTATTCAGGACAGATGAAAAGGAGATAATGGTATTATGTCCCTACAATAAAATATAAAATTATCAACGTAAGATTATCAAAATGTTAAAGATATTTTGAAAGTAAATCAATAGAATTTAATAATAATTGATAATCGTTTTTTAATTGACTATTCCATGAACAGGGTGAAATAATTTTTTTCACAAAACGACGCGATATTCCTGATTTTTCTATTCCTTCAAACACTACAGGTTAAAGACGGTAAAGAATCTTTTTCGTCAACTTCCAGAACAACCGCATCAAACTCATCCAACCAGTTCCCCTCAACATCATCGAAATAAAGATGGACTCGATCAACACCATGATCTTTCCAATCTTGCTGATATTGTTGGACAGCACGAAATGCTTCCTTCGCTCGTTCGATAGGATCGTCACTAATACTGGGATTGATGATTTGATTTTGGCTCATAGTTACTTCCTGTGGGACTGAATTTCAGCTACTCCCTACTTTCTACAGTGTAACAGGGAGTCGGTAAATTATCGCTACAGTTAAGAATTCTATCTGCTAGGATTGTTACATGATTCGGTCGCATAGAATTGTAACTAATTAACAGCCCTCGTTTAATATTCCAATAAATCAGTGTTTTCTTCCAATTTTCATATTTTCGGGTTAGATTAATTCCTGAAACCGTTGTAAGCTGAACACATAAAGGATTTTTTTGTATGCCCGTGGTAACTAAATCGGTTGCCATTGATAAATCCAGAATGTGATTCCAGAGGCAACTTCCTCCCAATGCTTCGATTTTCTGAGAAATAGAACGAATTATGGTTTCATCGTCTTTTTTGAAATTGCCTGCCATCACTTCTTGTTTCCAAATAGGTAATTTGGGATCTCTTTCATTTAGCCATTGGGGAAACAAAACGTCAAACCAATATTGTTGGGCTGGGCTGCTATTCATTTCAGTATAAATAATTTGCCTTTGTGTTGCGTTCAAAGGGTTTAGAGCGAGCCAAAAAGTAGCATCTAAAACAACCTCTGTCAGTAAATCAAGGACATAGGGTTTACTATTGAGACACCCATCTTTTTTCTCTTTTATCCATTTTCTTAAGTCGATGAGTCGTTTCGCGAGATTCGGTTCAATCTTATCCGCTTGAACAATTAACCCATCTAATCTGGCGCGAATTTCCCTTGCATTAAATTTTTGTGGTGTCACAGAACAATAAATACTGACTATATTTGCTAAATTTTCCTGATCTTGGGGTAGGATCTATCGTCAACTATAACAAATAAACCGCCATCAAGTTTGGCAAACTTTTTAATCATTGAAATTAATGGAATACACATTCTGAGTATTCAGCAATTCTAAATTTCCTCTGTAGCAAGGGTTTCAAGTTTTAGTTCGCAATAATACGGGGTAAAATTTAACGGGATTGAGGATTTCATTTCACGAGTCTTCAAGCTTTTGATGTGATAGTATAGCTAGGATCGCCCAAAAATCCGTGCTTAAAATGTGCTTTATAACCCTAGAAGTCTTGCTGTGTCTAAAACTGAAAATTGCTGCTGAGTATTCATGGATATCACAAATGTCTTAATTTGTGCATTACAGCTTCCCAAGACATCCTAAATTATGTTAAAAGAGAGAAAAAATTAAAAGCGAATCTCTTCTCAATTACACTTTTAAAATTGTTCAAAATAATTTTATTCTTCTATTTTATCTAAATTAATAGATTTAATCCCACCTAGCCCGCCTTTGGAAGTGGGGAATATTTTTCTTGTGAATTTTATGTTTCAACAATGCGATCGCTGAGAGTATGTCTTTTCGGTCGTATTCTAAATCTATGAAGATGAGTGCAAGAGGTTTACTCAGTAATCGCGCTTTGAGTCCCAGCCCTTTTTCTGCGCTAGTGTGGAAAACCGTATCCCAGTGGTAGGGAAAATCTCAAATCGTTTAGGGACTGCGATCGCCCATAATAGGGGGCAGTACGAATAGACAACCGTACCCTCTAACAAGAACGTAATTTTAGAATTTGATCCATTATGACAGTACTCGAAAAAGGCAATATTACGATCCACACCGAGAATATTTTTCCCATTATTAAAAAATCCCTCTATACTGACCACGAGATTTTTTTACGGGAATTGATTTCTAATGGCGTAGATGCTATTTCTAAGCGAAAAATGGCGGCATTTGCAGGGGATGGGGGCGGAGAAGTCCCTGAACCCGAAATTAGCCTCGTTGTCGATAAAATCAATAAAACGCTGTCGATTACGGACAACGGCATCGGCATGACCACTGATGAAGTTAAGAAATATATTAATCAGGTTGCCTTTTCTAGTGCCGAAGAATTTATCGAGAAATTCCAAAAAAATGCCAATGATTTAATCGGTCATTTTGGCTTGGGTTTCTATTCTGCCTTCATGGTCTCTAAAAAGGTTGAAATTGATACCTTATCCTACCAACCCGATGCCAAAGCGGTGCATTGGTCTTGTGATGGATCGCCTGAGTTTGAGTTAACCGACTCTGATCGCGCTCAAGTCGGAACGACCATTACCTTGACCATCATGGACGAGGAAGAGGAATATCTCGAACCCAGTCGTATTCGTCAGTTAGTGAAAACCTATTCGGATTTTCTCTCGGTTTCTATCCGTTTTGAAGGCGAAACTATCAATAAACGACGGGCTTTGTGGAAGGAATCGCCCCAAAATCTGACTAAAGAAGATTATCTAGAGCTTTATCGTTATCTCTATCCTTTCCAGGAAGATCCCCTCCTCTGGGTGCATTTGAATACGGATTATCCTTTCCTACTCAATGGAATTCTCTATTTCCCCAAACTCCGTCCCGATGTGGATGTGACCAAGGGACAAATTAAATTGTTCTGTAATCAGGTGTTTGTCAGCGATCGCTGTGAAGAAGTGATTCCCGACTTTTTGATGCCCCTACGCGGCGTTATTGACAGTACCGACATTCCCCTCAACGTTTCTCGCAGTGCCTTAACCAATCACCGCACCGTGCGCCGTATTGCCGATTATATTTCCAAGAAAGTCGGCGATCGCCTGAAAGCCCTTTACACAGAAAATGCAGATGAATATCTCAAATGTTGGGAAGACATCGGCACTTTTGTTAAATACGGCTCCCTTAAGGACGATAAATTTAAACAACAAGTCGAAGAAATTCTGCTTTATCGCACAACTTACAAACCTTCTGCCCCCGAAGCGGCAACGGTAGAAGTCCAAACGGATGAGGGTGATGCCTGGCAGGATGTAAATACCGATAAAGACGGTAATCCCTACGAAAAAGCAGGTTACACGACCCTGAAAGCCTACTTGGAACGCAATAAGGAAAATCACGAAAATAGCGTCTTCTATTGCACCGATCAAGCGACCCAAGCCACTTACGTCGAGCTTTACAAAAACCAAGGTATCGAGATTCTCTTCATGGACTCTTTTATTGATACCAATTACTTTATTCCTTTCCTCGAACAGGAATACAAAGACGTAAAATTCTCCCGTGTGGATTCGGATCTGGACAAAAATCTTTTACAGGAAGACAAAGCCAGCGAAATCATTGATCCCACGACCAATAAAACCCGTAGTGAACAGATCAAGGAATTATTTGAGAAAGCCCTCAATAAACCAGGGGTCAACATTCGCACCGAAGCTCTCAAATCCGATAATCCCCAGGAAACTCCTCCTGCGATGATCCTGTTACCTGAAGCGATGCGTCGTATGCAGGAAATGACGGCGATGATGACTCAACAAAGTATGGCTTTCCCTGAGCAACATATTTTGATGATCAATACCAATCATCCCTTGATTCAAAATATTATGGAACTCAATCAAAGCAGTATTGTACAAACGAGCGGAGATTCTCCTTCGGCAGAACTGGCTAAAAATCTTTGTCAATATGTCTATGATTTGGCGGTGATGGCTCAAAAAGGGTTTGATGCAGAAGGCATGAAGGGCTTTATTGAACGCTCGAATTCTGTTCTAACTCGTTTGACTAAAAACTAATTTTTTAAGTTTGCTGATGTCATTGAGGCAGGGATTTTTCCTTGTCTCTTTTTTTTATTTATGACTTTTTAAAATCTTGAATTCAAAACAAACTAATAGGTTTGGGGATGAAAGTTTTCAGGAATATCAAGTTCAAATACTTGGTCATGAATACGAGCCACATATAGTCCTTCTTGCAGAATTTTTTCGCGTAATTCAGCAGATAAATCAACAGCCGCTAAAATACCGTAGAGTTGCTTATCTTTATGTTCGGGAAAAAATAGCCGAAAGCGTTGCAGAATATTTTTTAATTGCGTAATTGAATCTTCTCTAGGATGACTTTTAACTTCGACAATATAGGCGGTATTAATAGAACCATTGGCATAGGCAAGAACATCAATTTCCATGTGTTGCCCTTGTTTACTAGCGCGTACACTAGGACTAATAATTTCCATGCCGAAGCGTTCCCGCAAAATAGTTTCCATTGAGGGCAGAGCCAATCCTTCAGTAAAACTACCAAATTTTGCACCAAGTCCACCAATTTGCTTACCTTGTTCTTTGAGTTGTTTACCTTGTTCTTTGAGTTGTTGAGTAAGTTCTCGGTTAAGTTCTTTGATTTCTCGACTAGTCTCCTGAAGCTGTCGGTCAGTCTCTTTTTGAGCAGTAGCTAATTCTGCTAAGAGTTGCCATACGTCGTCTGCGGTGGTTGCCATTGATAATTTTCCTCTTTGATATCCTCTATTCGCTATTCTATCGGATTTCAGCGATCGCTCTCTTCTTAACGATGAATCTAAAATGCGATCGCGGTAGATGTCCATAAAATTGTTACTTGTTAACTATAATCAGCATTAAAAAAATGTAAAACCTAGTCATGTTATATTGAATAAATATTCATTGAAAACAATAAGAAATTTTATGAATGAAAAAATGGATGAAAAAGTAGTTTCACTTAAATTGTCGGATAATGTAAGCATTTTTGTTCAAGCAACTGATCTCGGTGGTGAGCAACGAGTAGCAAATGAGGTTATTGATTTTCAGGAAGTAGCAGATACCGTAGAGGCGATCGCCGATTCCTTAGTCAAGACTTTTAAGAAGGTTCAACCCCAGAAAGCGAGTGTAGAATTTGGGGTAAAAGTAGCAATCAAATCAGGAAAATTAACGACCTTATTAGTCGAGGGATCAGGGGAAGCAAATCTGAAAATTCATTTAGAATGGAGTGAGCGTTAATTCCAGTCATTTCAATGGATCACGAAGGACTTTTACTGAGATCAGTGGTAAAGATTGCCATTCAAGGCAGTAATACTAACCTGGGAACGGGATTTTTTGTTAATGACCGTCTAATTTTGACCTGCGCCCATGTTACAAAAAAGCGTGAAGGTCGGGAATTAGTTGCTATCTCTCCTCATCAACCGCTTTCTTTACCAGTTGAAATTTTCTATGAGTCTGAGGAGATAGAGAAACTCGATTTAGCAATTTTACAGTTAAAGGAAGATCAGATTTGGCATGGGGATACTTTGCCTCTTGGATCTGATTATGTACTTAATGATGATCTTTATACTTTTGGTTATTCTGGTGATAAGCCAATGGGAGACTCTGGGAGTTTTAAGGTAATTGGTAAAGATGGGGAAGGTTTACTCAAATTCAAAGCAGGTTTAGTAACTTCGGGTTTTAGTGGATCTCCGCTCTGGAATCTTCGGACTCAAAGGGTGTGTGGAATGATTTTAATCACCCTTGATGATCGTATTGACATTGGGGGAAGGGGTTTACCTATTGAGAAAGCGTGGGAAGTCTTACCAGAGCTTAAGCCTCAAAATCGTTATACAAAATTGACAATCAACTGGCGTGATCTGTGCCGTGAACAAAATCGTAAATTGCGACGACCTGCAACAGAGGAAGAATTTGAGCTTGAGATTTTTGTGCCGTTGGGATTAATGGAACGCAAGCAGCAGCAACGTCGTTCTCTTAATCAAGAGATGGGCATGGATCAGGTCTATGATGTTGAGGAAAAAGCGGAAGTTACTCGCAAATTTGAGCATCAGGAATTTTTGACCTATATCGGTTTAGGGGAAAAACAGGCGGAAAATGCCAAAAATGTGGCGATTATTGGGGAACCTGGGGCAGGTAAAACGACCTTGTTGGCTAATTTATTTCAGGTAATTGACGAGAATCAAGGGTTAGCGATTTGTATTTCCCTGGGTAGTTTTGGAGCCTGGCAAAGTCTGGAACCGAAGCGAAATTTAAAGGACTATTTGGAGCAGAAGTGGCTTGAGGATGCCCTTCCAGATAAAAACGTATCTGCAATGGATCGGGTTGCGTTGGCTGATCGCTTTAGACAAGGAGGTGTATGGCTATTGTTGGATGGTTTGGATGAGATGCAGGCCAGTTCTCCTGTTGAGGCGTTGGCTCGTATTGAGAAGGAGGTGCGATCGGGTTATTTGCAGAAGGCGCGGGTGGTGTTGACCTGTCGGGTGAATGTCTGGGATGCGAATTTAACCAATCCGTTACGGGAGTTTGAGACCTATAAAACCTTAGATTTTGCGGAGGGACAAAGGGATGATTTTATTAAGCAATGGTTCACTAAAAAGGGTAATTTGGCTTTAGGGGAAGGGTTAATTACTAAGTTAAAGGAGTCGGAACGAGATCGCCTTCGGAAATTGGTTAAAAATCCGTTACGGTTGGTTTTGTTGTGTCGTATTTGGACGATAGATCAGGGGGAACTTCCTGAAACGAAAGCGCAAGTTTATCAGCGTTATTTACGTTATTTTTATGAGTGGAACAATAAAGTACGGGATTTAACGAGTAAGCGTCAGCAAAAGGCGCAATTACATCAGGCGTTGAGTCGGTTAGCCATTGCGGGGATTGAGAGCGGTTCCCGTTATCGCTTATCGGAAAATTTAGCGGTGCAGGAAATGGGGGAGGATTTTTTTCAGTTGGCAGTGGATTTGGGTTGGTTAAATATTGTGGATCAGGAGCAGGGGAAAGAAGAGGCGGTTTATGCGTTTTTTCATCCGACTTTTCAGGAATATTTTGCGGCCTGTGAAATAAAAGATTGGTATTTCTTTTTACCGCGTGATCATGTGGATCACCCTGTAGATGGGAAAGTTTATCGCATTTTTGAGGAGAAGTGGAAAGAAGTAATTTTGTTATGGTGTGAGATGAATAATGATCAAAGAGAAATTTTTGCTCATACTTTAGTTGATTTTGATAGTGGCTTAGAAAATTTTTATTATTACAAAAATAAGATTTATGATTTCTTGTATGAATATACAGTAGTTTTTCTTGATACTTACTTAAATGATTCTGTTGATAAAACTGATGAACGGTTATTTGAGTTAATTGCTCATAGGTTCCATGAATATAGTGATTATTTATTGCCAAATATCTATGGAGAATTATTACAATTTATTCAGTCAGACCCTATAGATGAAAGTAAAGCATGGGAGTTAGGTTTAGATTATTTCTTAATGCCAGAAAAAGAAAATATTGTAAATATAAGTAGTCTATTAAAAAAATTAAAGATTAGTGATAAAGAAACAGAAGCTATAGCATCAAAATTAATTCAATTGATCTCGAATATTCATGGTATTAATCAAGGTAAAAAAATGAATCTATCGCTTTTAGATTTAATTGTTTTTGAATGCTTTACACATCTCTTTAAAAATAAGTTAGAACCATCACTTTTATATAAAATCATAAAAAATTTAAAGACTTATTCTAATATTTTATGTATCCATGACATACTTGGATATTGCGCTCAAAATTTATCATATTCCGAATTTTATGAGGCTTGGACTAAAGAATAATATCCTAATTACTCTTTTTAAAATTTAAATAGCTAAGTCCTTATCTTTTCCCACTTATCACATTTCAATTTTTCTCATTTCTTACTTATAAAAAACAGATATAATTACTTCAGTTTAACTCTATGAATACCTACCAAAATACCTTAGCAAAACTCAATCAACTATCCGAACCCTTACTTCAAGAAGTCAATAACTTTATTGATTCCCTCCTCCTCCAACAAAATCAAAATATTTCTCCCAAAACTCCAACTAATAACACAAATCTATCCCAAGAACCCGATACCTTTAACCTTATGCAACTAGCAGAAACAAGCTTCTCCGAATGGAACGACCCCGAAGAGGATATTTACAATTACCCAACCCCAACCTAACGAAATTTGGTTAGTTCAATTTCCCTTTAGCGATTTAACCTCCACCAAATTACGCCCAGCCTTAATTATTTCCATTCACAGAGAAGAAATAATTCTCATTGGCATCTTCTCAAAAATACCGACGACCACTTTGCAAAATACTTGGGTACTAATTTCCGAACAAGACTCAAATTTTGAACAAACTGGACTTAAAAAAACGTCCTTAATTCGTGCCGATAAAATAGCGACAGTCAATAAAACCGTATTCGTTAAAAAGTTAGGCACTTTACCCATTGAGATAATTCCTCTCGTTCAACTAGCTCTTAAAAAAGCCTTAAATTTATTTGAAAATTAAGTTTTTAAAGATCGCGATCGCTTTTTAACAACAAGATAAGCTGACTTTTCCCGTTAAGTCTGAAACCGACGACAGAATAAGGGTTTCAAACTCTTCACTGTTTTCAATAAGCTTTTCTTAATGATAATAAGCGACGAGAGAATAGGACTTTGAGATAGTGGGAAATCAAGTGATCGCTCAATGAAAAAGATAACGGGAAAAGTCAGCAATATAAGAGGCGATCGCGCTCTTGATTTAGAATTAAGGTTTAAAGGGCGATCGCTTTGATTAAAATCGAAATGAGCAGACGCGATCACTTTTTGGATTGAGTTTTCAGGATTAGAGTGTGATCGCAATTTAGCTCATTTTTTACTTATCAAAATCAGAAAAATCACGTCAGGTTAACTCTATGAATACCTACCAAAACACCCTAGCAAAACTCAATCAACTATCCGAACTCTTGCTCCAAGAAGTCAATAATTTTATTGATTCTCTATTACTTAAAGAAAATCAAACCATTTCTCCCCAAACCCCAACCGATACCATAAACTTATCCCAAAACCCCGATATTTTTAACCTAATGTAACTAGCAGAAACAGGCTTCTCCGAATGGAACGACCCCGAAGAGGATATTTACTGGACTCAGAAATGTTGAATCTCGTAACAAAACTTAACATTTCAAGACGTAGGAACCCCAAAATGACAAAATTAGCTTGCAAAGACAATCCTTCTGAACCAGTGTACATAACTCGTATATTGACACATGAAACTCTGTAAATATCGCAGTTTATCTAATAG
>JBEIFD010000089.1:0-9588 GCA_040382535.1 Merismopediaceae cyanobacterium | reverse complement strand
GTAGTCTCTATTTTTGTCACAAATTATCATTTTTCACGTCAAAAAATAAACCTACGCTCTTTTTTGACGGAAATCATCTCTAGATTCACGCCCTAATTTTTGTTCAGAATACTTTATTTAGCAAAACTAGACACAAAAATCAAAATAGCTTGACAAAGACAAAAATACACTGTAATTTACAAAGAGATTTTAAAGACTCTTTAAACATATTGTAATCTTTAACAAAAAACGTAAACATCATGAAACAACTTTCTCTAGATTTAGAAAAATTTATTTTTGTGTCGTCACTAGGAGTGTCTTGTTTACTGGTAGGTTCCGTCGTTTCTTCGGACGGATGTAGCGTTCAGTCACCAATCTGGAATCAACAACTCCAATCTACAAAATCCTACGGTTCTCTTGCCTTAGCTCGACCTAATACCAGTCCGCGACTCTCTATTAACACACCCTTCACCAGTCATCAATGTCGTTAAACTGAGCCCGTTTCTCGGTACTAATAATCTCATCAATCTGTCTGAAAAGTGGTGTCATTGAAAAGCAAAGTATCAGAACATCTTATTCGCAACGTTGGACAACAATAGAGCCAAAATTTGTAGAGGATTGGATCTGCTGATTCCAGATTTTTACATCTGTATTACATTCTTTGGATAATCCTAGAGCAACTGTCCCTAAGACTGATCCCATTGCTAGTAAAGAGGCAATGAAGATTCTTATTCTGCGCGATTTTTTCATGGCTATTTAATTTTTCATGGTAAAGTTCGATTTTTTATGGTTGATGCAACGTAAAAGTTTATGACATTTCTAATAAGTTAGGTTAGTGTCTTTATTTATTCGCACTTCAGATTTAGGCTTTCTGAAACCCTTATGCAGTAAGGCTCAATTTTTTGTCTTTGACCGAGCGCGAAAGATTCGTGACACTAACTAAATTAGACTTTGAGCCAGTATCTATAAATTGTTGATTTTATTTAATTTCTCGTTAAGGTGCGTAGTGCGATCAATCGCTCGCTATTGTTGATTGAATCCTCTGCTTATTCAATTTAATTAGTCTTCTTTGGATATCTAAAATCCTATCATCTTAATAAAGGGTTACAGTGTTACAAATTGTAAGTCTCCTTGCCTTGTCGCTAAATTGATAAAATTCCAGCTTTTTTGGGGATCATTGACCATTGATTGATTTTGGGTTCGCGATCGCCGAGGGTCATGAGCAGTTCTCAGACCTCTATTAGAGACTGGTATAGTTATTAATGTTTTTCTAACTTTTTTTTAATCCCGAACATTCTGCTCTAGCTTTTTATCTCCAAGGCGATCGCGAGAGAGTTCCTTGAATTTTTTCGCAATTTGTTCTCGTTGATTAATTAGATAAATACTGATGAGCGTTAGGCTGACACCGCTCCACTGTAAAAGACTCAACTCTTCCCCTAAAATTAAATTGCCAAAACTCAGGGCAAAGATAGGGGTTAAAAAAGTTAAAGAACTCAAACTGGTTAAATTTCCTTTAGAAGCTAGATAGAAAAAGATGCCATAGGCGATCGCGCTGCCAAAGATGGTGGCATAGGAGAGATTTAGCCAATCATTCAAGGTGATAGCTTGCCATTGTTGAGTTTCCCAGAGTCCCGAAAAAATGAATAGGGGTAAACCGCCGAGAATCAAGTGCCAACCTGTCGCGACAACGGGATCAACATGGCGGCTGACGAAACCAATCAGAATGGTTCCTACTGCCATTGACAGGGACGCTAACAACATCAACCCTTCCCCACTGTCCAATAATGCTTGCCAATCCCAAGCGATCACGAGCGTTTGAGTCTGCCAAAGGGTAAAAAACCATTCGTCGGGTAAACCAATTAAACTAATCCCACAAATGCCTAAGCCTAATCCGAGCCATCCCCAGAAGCCAATGACTTCCCTAAAAAGCCACCTGGACATTAACGCCACTGCAAGCGGCTGGGAATCGATAATCACTGACCCTAAACCTGCACCTGTTCTCGCGAGGCCTTCAGCCAAAAATCCTTGAAACATTGTGGCATCAACTAGCGCAAAAAGACCGATCCAGAGCCAAGCTTTTAAACTGGTGGGTTGCGATCGCGGAGCGGCACTGCTTGATCGCCCTAAAAAATGGGCAAACAGCAAGACTAAAATTCCCGCAGGCAGAGCGCGAATTCCTGCGACAAACAGGGGAGTCGTATGGGGCAGAACTCCTTTCATGGCAACCATTGCCGTCCCCCACAGAAAAAATGGTGCAATTAATAAAATGGATGAACCCAGGGCAAAGGGTTTGGGGGGATTAATTGTCATAGGATAGGGAGCAAGAACTCGCTAAATAACAGTGATTAAAGTTATCTTACCGAGTTTTTAAGTTTTGTTAACTTTTTATTAATTACAGTAGGCTAGTCAGGAGTTGATAAATCAAACGAAATAGAGCCATGATCGCGATTAAGGCCAATGCTCCAAAGCTGGCGATTAACAGAATGACAAAAAACGGATTCTGAAAAATCGGGGCTGAGACACTTAATACGGCTTTTAAGGGGGCAATTACGGAAGATTTATGTAAAATTGGTAGAAAAAAGAAAGGAATCAAGCTAATTCCTGCAATCAACAAGAAATCCCATTTTTCAATGATGCGCCGACCTTGAGCAAAAATCATCCCTGCGATCACCATTCCCGTGATCAACGCACTGAACCCCGTTGCAGAAATCAAACTCGTTGCCGCAATCCCAATCAAAATGCCTTCAAAGCCCAGAAAGGCGGCATGGGCTAGTAATTCCAGGGTTGAAAAGCTAGACTTCACGGAGGGTTGACCAGGAATAACGTGCTTTACGGGCGCAGCTTGGTTCGGTGGCGGGACTGGCATTGTCGAAGGGAACGGCTGTTTTTTCGGTTGCTGGATATTGGTTGATGGTGATGGGGCTTGAGGTTGGGGATGTGTGGGAGGTTGGGGATGTGTGTGGGGTTGGGGAAGTGTTGGGGGTTGGACAAGGGGATTAGCAATAGGTTCGTTTAAGGTTTCTAGTACCTCGATCGCCGATTGATAGCGGTCTTTGGGCGCGGGTAACAGTAATCGATCCAGCACTTGGCCTAGGCGATCGCTGATAGGGGGTGCATAGGTACGCCAATTCCAAGTCGTGTGGTAGGGATCATAGAGATCTTGAGCCGATTTTCCTGTGAGGAGATACAAACAAGTCACCCCCAGGGCATATAAATCCGTTGCGGGATAAACTTGATTGCCAGCCATTTGCTCAGGGGGAGCGAATCCCATCGAATAAATGCCCGTCGATCCACCGCCAGGAACGTTTCCCGCCGCTATCTGTTTAACCGCTCCAAAATCGAGTAAATACAACTTTCCTTCCTGATTTCGCATGATATTGGAAGGTTTAATGTCCCGATGGATAGAGCCTTTGCTATGGACAAATTGCAGAACTTTCAGCATTTCTTCCATCACTTCCTTGACGGCGACTTCTGAAAATGGGCCTGTGCGAGCGAGTTCTTCTTCTAAATTTTCCCCATTAATAAATTCTTGGACGAGATAAAAAAATTGATCCGGTTTACCCTCTCGTGGATTGTCAACGATCAAGGGAAAAAAAGCATAAAGATCGGGGATTTGCTCATTTTTATTGCCCAATTGCTCTAAAACCGTTGCCTCTCGCTCAAATAATCCTTCGGCGATCGCTAATTGTTGGGCATTGAGATTGCCTGTGGGTTGAAATTGTTTAACCACACAAAAACGCATGGTGGGGGTAAATCGATCCAGCGCGAGAAAGGCTGCCCCAAATCCGCCCTGTCCCAACAATTTGACGGGCAGATAACGCCCCGCCAGAATCAACGGCATCCCACAACGGGTACAAAACTTTTGTTGGGCCGTTTGCAGGGTGTTGCGATTGTCGAGGTCGGGAAAGCTATTGAGGCGATCGCAGCTTGGGCGGGTGCAAAGAATATCCATGCGTTATCTATAATCTAGTCTTAAGTCTATTTTGCCAATGATTTTCAATTTTTTAAAAAATTTCTGTGAATAAGTCCACAACTATTGAACATTGTTACTTAAAATGTCCTATAATAGCTTGATATTTGGTGTCGATGACTTAATCCTATGACAACATTCCGAAATAGCAGTCCGTCAAACCACTGTCTAATCGATTATCCCAGTATCAAGCGAGAATGATCAATCATCTTATGGGTGTTTGCATCGGTCTAAATTGTACTCTTGTTTCAAGGAGACTTTTTCTTGATTGGTTAGAAAATACTTGATTGTTATTTTTCTTTATTAGCGGTAACTCTTCCTATTTCGTTATTAGATTTCATAAGATAGCCCTATAATTTTGTGCCTTTCTTACCGTTGACAAAATTATACTCATCAAAAAGATTAATCATCAATGAAGACGATCGCCTATCTTTCCCAGGAAATTCCTTCGCTTTCAGCGACTTTTGTTTATGGAGAAATTCTAGAGCTAAAAGCTCACAATATCAATGTTATTCCTATTTCAATAAAATATCCGAACTTGTCCGAATCTGAATTAGATCCAGCCATTAAAACCTTATTAGCCGAAACTTCGTTTATTTATCAACGTCCCTGGATCAAGGTTATTCAAGATAATTTGATAGTATTTTTTAAGAATCCCATTCGTTATTTAAGTACCTTGGGTATGATGCTCCAAGATCTCGTCAATCTGGGGATTTTTAATGCGATCGCGCTCAAGTTAATCTATCAATTTTTACAATCTAGTCCCGTTGCAAAAATCCTCTTAGACCAACGCTGTGAACATTTACATATTCATTTCGCCCATGTTCCCACCCAGGTCGGAATGTATGCCGCCGCGATCGCCCAAATTCCTTTTAGTTTTACAGCCCACGCCAATGACCTCTTTGAACGATGTTATTTGATCGATCAAAAAACTGAGCGAGCCAAATTTGTGGTGACAATTTCTGACTACAATTATCACTTTCTAAAAACTAAAGTAAAAGACATTAACAAGGTTAACGTTATTCATTGTGGAATCGATCTCAATACCTATCAATTTGTAGAGAAAACATCTTTTTCAGAAATAGTCGTCATTAAATCTCTCGGTAGATTGGTAGAAAAAAAAGGAATGGATCTGCTGATTCTAGCAGCCCAGGAATTAAGAAAAAGAGAGATTGATTTTATTATTGAATTAGGGGGATCGGGTGAACTCAAGAATGACTTGCGAGAATTGGTTAACCAATATTCCCTCGAATCCCATATTGTTTTTGCAGGAGCCATCTCCCATCATCAGGTTTCTGCCTGGCTACAGAAAGCAGATATCTTTGTTCTCGCTTGTAAACAAGACCGTCATGGAGATCAAGATGGTATTCCAGTGGTTTTAATGGAAGCAATGGCAATGGGAATTCCTGTCGTCTCTACTGCGATATCTGGTATTCCTGAACTCATTCAAGATGGTGTTTCTGGTTTTTTGGCAACCCCCAATGATCCCATGTCCTTAACGGATAAAATTTGTCAGGCATTGAATCCAAAAAATGATATTTTAAAAATCACTCAGTTAGCCAGAGCAACAATTGTCAAATCTTTTGATATTAAAAGTACTACAACTCAATTACGCTCTCTTTTCTGCTCTTCCTAGTGCTTTTTCTAACAATTTAAGCAATGAGTCCTTGTTAATCTCGCTTTTAATTTATTGAATGACTCCCCTAACTCCAACTCCACCTCGAATTGTTATTATTTCTCCTATTCGCGATGAGAAAGAATTTGTTAGCAAAGTTGTTGATGCGATGGTTCGTCAAACGCTTCAACCAGTAGAATGGCTGATCGTCAATGACGGTTCGACGGATGGAACCCTAGAAATTGTGGAAGAGGCTGCAAAAAAATATGCCTGGATTCACATAGAAAACAAACCTAATCGGGGAGAACGCTTAGTAGGGCCAGGAGTTGTGGAAGCATTCTATTTTGGTTATGAGAAGTTATACACCAAAGATTACGATTTTATTGGCAAAATGGATGGAGATATTACCTTTGGCCCTAAATATTTTGAAACGCTGATCGGTCTTTTTCGGAAGGATAGATATCTCGGTGCTGGCAGTGGGAAACCTTTTCTCCAACTCAACGGTAAGTTAATTGAAGAGCGCATATCGGATGAAATGGTTGCGGGTCAAATTAACTTTTATCGCCGTCAATGTTTTGAAGATATCGGTGGTTTTGTACGGGAAGTTCATTGGGATGGTATCGCCTATCATCGAGCGAGAATGAAAGGTTGGAGAACCCTCAGTGTAATTAATCCCGATTTGAATTTTATTCATCAACGCCAAATGGGGTCTTCCTATCGGGGAATTTTGACGGGTCGGTTGCGTTGGGGAAAGGGTCAGTATTTTATGGGAACTCACCCTCTTTATATTTTTGCGATCGGGTTATACCGCATGATAGAAAGACCTTTTGTTCTAGGCGGCATTTTTATCGTACTGGGTTATTTTAGGTCGATGATCGAAAATATTCCCCGATATGACGACCTGGGCTTTAGATGCTCGTTACACGCTTGGCAGATGAGCCGATTAGGTCTAGGCAAGCCGCTTGAAGTAATTCCCTCTGAACAACCTGAAGACCCTTAATTTCGCTTAATATGACTTACTTTCAACGGTGGTCACTTTTTTAAAGTCAAGATTCGTTTCCTGGAGATCTGTTTGTTAAGTTTGACCAGAAAACACAAACGAGAGACCGCAACTACAAGGGTTAGTCGCATTGGGATTACTAAATCGAAATCCTCCTCCCATCAAATCTTCTGCGTAGTCGAGTTTGAGATTTTCGAGGTAGGGAAGGCTTGCTTCATCTACCAAAATTTTAATATCTTCACTTTCTATGACGCGATCGCCGCTAAGAGAGGTTTCCGTCAAATCTAGAGTATAAAAAAAACCAGCGCATCCACCCGATTTAACTCCCAGACGAAAATAGGAGTTGGCCTGTCCTCGGCTCTTTTGCAACCGTTTAACTTCATGAGCTGCGGTTTGGCTAAGATAAATCATGAATCAAAATCTTCAATTACTTTAATTATCATATTTCATAAATAGCTAAAAAATAAATAGATATCTCCAAGAATTGAGTAAGGGCAATTCATGAATTACCCCTACCAAGGGTTTCAATCGATTTTTCCAATAAAAAACCCAGTCTTGGCTGGGCTAAGCGTATTTAAATTGATAATATTTTGATCCAAAATCGTCATCGAAAATTTTTAAAGTTGATTATGAAGGTGTCAATCCACAGGTTAGGGGACAGGAGGCATAAATAGAGGAGTGGGAAGGATTTTCGTTACCCTGTAGCCAATTTAACCAACTAACTTCGTGGGGATGAATTCCTTTAATCGTTAGAACACTAGCTCCTACGAAAACAGCGAAAATATTCGCTCCCACTAAGCTACCGATGACTAACAAAACAGCACTAACGGGTAGTACGGATTGCAAAATAACGGTGGCTAAAACTCCAATCGTTGCCATTAAGACCACTAAGGGAAAACCGACGACTAAAAAACAAACCGTTAGGGTAAAACTCCAGACTAAAAAGCTTTTCATTAAGGTGAGGGAATAAAAAGTTCCCATTCCCGATCTCGATGACATTTCCATTTTGGTTTTCTCCAATAACAACAACAATCACAACCTTGACTTTCGCTTTGGGTGTGAATTCCAGTATAGAGATATTTACTCAAAAATGAGTAAGTTGTAAAATAAGTTTACATAATGACGGGACGATGATGAAAGAAACTCATAAAAACTAATCTGAATGACGATTGTTCAAGAGACGAGAAGCTTCGTTCGTCAAATGTTTTTGTCCAAACTGTCTCTATATCAGTTGATCCCTAATCTATTTTTGCTTGCTCTTCAACTTTTGATGATTTTTAAGAAATGAGCGGCCTCAAGAAAGCTTTATATTTCTTTACATTTTAAATAGGTTTTCTCAGAAAGAAGATCGATCATTCTGAAGGGGATTGTGTTGAAAAATTGACTGTTAATTAATTTGAATTTTTGGGAATGTTAGGGTTATAGAAGTAAATTAATCTTTAAAAGGGGAAAAATTCTTCTTTTTTTAGAGTGTTAAAGATTTTGATAGGTAAAAACTGATGACACAAACGCCTCGTCCTTCTGCGCCGCCCCTACCACCATTGCCCATGCCTCCTGCGCCTGGGGTTATGGGTAATAATTCTGTCTCGAATGAAAGTGTCGTTGGTGGGACGCAATTTATGCCTCCTCCTGCGAATATGGCTCCCCCCCGCCCCTCTGCTCCTCCTCCCCCGCCTCCGACTGCGGGTTCTTCTCAAGTTTCCAAAACTCAAGGTCATGGGCGATCGCCTGATCAACCTGCTTTGGCGGAATTAATTCGGATTGTCTTTGATGAGGGTTTTTCCGATGTCCACTTGGGGGTGGGAGAAGTGCCTCGGATGCGCGATCGCGGTGAAATGATGCCCCTGTCCTATCCAGAGGTAGATCTCAATACGTTTATGAGTTGGTTGCGGGAAATCCTCTCGGAAGAAGAGATTCAACGATTTAAACGCAGCATGGAATTTGACGGTGCGACCCAATACGAATTTGCTAGGGTGCGGATTAATGTTTTTGATAGTTTGCGTGGCCCTGCGATGGTTCTGCGTTTGATTCCATTGAAAATTTTAACGATGGAACAATTGCGTTTACCCGATGTTTTCAGAAATGTTTCCGATTCCCATAAGGGCTTAATTTTGGTGACGGGGCCGACGGGTTCAGGAAAATCAACCACCATGGCCGCGATGGTGGACTATATCAATAAGGAACACGCCAAACACATCATTACCATTGAAGATCCGATTGAATTTGTCCATCAAAGTCGTCGTTCTCTCATTAAACAGCGTGAAGTAGGGATGCACACCCTGGAATTTGATAATGCTCTCAAAGCCTCTCTACGGGAAGATCCCGACATTATTCTAGTGGGGGAAATGCGGGACAGGGGAACGGTGAATACGGCTCTCAAAGCGGCGCAAACGGGTCACTTGGTCATGGGAACGCTCCATACCAATAGTGCGATTAAAACCCTAGAGCGGATTTTGACTCTCTACAGTGCCGATGAACAACCTGCTATGCGTACTGCGATCGCGGAATCCTTGGTTTGTATCATTGCCCAGGGTTTGTGTCGTACTACCGATGGAAAACGGGCCGCGTTTCATGACATTTTGATTAATACGGAAACCATTAAGGATTACATCCATCGAGGGAAGTATGAAGATATGGCTGAAATCATGAAAGACGGGGAATATGACGGCATGATCACGGCTAATCAATCTCTTTTTAATCTTTATCAAGAGGGACGAATCACGGAAGAAACGGCCTTGGAAATGTCTGCTGTTCCGAATGAATTAGCGATGATGTTGCGCGGTCGAGTTTAACGTTAGTCAAGTTGAGGGGCAAAACCATGAGTCTCTCAACTTGAAAACCTCGCTATTGTTGAGATCTTCGCTAACACCGTAAAAACGTGGGTAACTTGGTAGCCTCGTCTCTTTAGAGCGAGGTGGAAAAGTGACTCAAGCGGCTTTAACCGCCGTGATAGGTTAGGATTAAATGGTGAGTAAGAATAATCATCTACGCGATGAACTATTCCTAGTAAGGTGAAATCCCTAG
>JBEIFD010000088.1:0-9600 GCA_040382535.1 Merismopediaceae cyanobacterium | reverse complement strand
TAAAAGCTTCTTGCTCAAGGGCTTTACGGAAAAACATACATCAAACATCGTCTTTTGTACCTTCCAATGAGTGTTATTGAGCGAAAAACACGCCATTAAAGAACTTTTGAACGGGATTCAGGAGGCTCAAAGCCTTATTCTCTCGTAGCCACAAATTCATGCGGAACTAGCCGCAATTATTTTGCCCACTGCTGTTATTGTACGTCTTGAATACGCAAAGGGCTGTAACCTGCTGAATGTGGGTTTCAAGGGAAGCGATCGCCGTCCAGAGCGTTATGGATGAAATAGCAACAAAAAACCCCGTTTTGAGGCGGGGAAGTTTGTAAGAAAATTCAAATAGAGATAACGGGATTAAAATTTAATCGTCATCTTCCTCGAAATCGTCCTCACCATAGGATTCTTCAAAATCATCCTCATCTTCCTGCAATGCACCGTATTCTTCTCCCGTATAGGCGCGGGCGATCTTGTCATCTAAGACCATATCCTCATCACTACTGAGATCCTTGGCCAAAATCCGAGAACGGGTCTTCGTTTTTCGGGCAGGTTCAGCAATGGGAGTCCGCACTTCCGTCAAGTTGTAACGGTCAGGAGAAGAGCGACCATAGCTAATATCGTCACTTTCATTATTGGCAATCTGAATATCTTCGTGGGTATTGAAGCCCGTCCCCGCAGGAATTAAACGTCCGATGATGACATTTTCCTTCAGACCGCGTAACCAGTCAGATTTTCCTTCGATCGCCGCTTCAGTTAGAACCCGTGTTGTTTCTTGGAAGGAAGCCGCACTAATGAAACTATCGGTATTGAGGGAAGCTTTGGTAATCCCCAAAATAACAGGAGTATAACGGGCAGGAGCCGCTCCCGTAATGGACATGGCCTCATTGACCTGTTCCACTTGTCGTAGTTCGATCAACTCCCCAGGAAGCATGGTTGTATCACCGCCATCATCGATACGGACTTTGGAGGTCATCTGACGCACAATCACTTCAATGTGTTTATCGGAAATATCCACACCCTGGGATTGATAAACGGTTTGCACCTGATTGACGAGAAATTTTTGAGCCGCTTGTAAACCCATTAAAGCCGCTTCATAACAGCCTTTATTTTCAACGTAATAGCTAAAGAAAACATCAAGAATTTCATGGGGATTGGCCAGTCCATCGGTGAGGGGATCGCCCACATTCACCCGTTGTTCATCGGCAACGATCGCGTTTTGACCAGGGAGGAGGGGATATTCACTGATCGTGCCATCGTCTTCAATGATTTTAATATCGACACTTTCGCGGTCTTGATACTCAACCTGACAAACCCCAGGCTTACGGGCTAGGACACAGGCTTCCTTGGGTTTACGAGCTTCGAGTAATTCTTCAATACGAGGTAAACCCTGGATAATATCTCCTGTTTTCGCCCGTTCAAAGACGAGGAGTACCAAGTTATCGCCCCGTTGAACCAAATCACCATCATCAACGTGGAGAACCGCACCACCCGATACGCGATAGGGACGAGCGGTTCGTAAGACGAGTTGATGCTGATCCCCTGATGATTTGATCGCCAGAACCTGACCCGATTCAGCCAGTTTTACGCCTGGGGCAATTTCACTGCCTGCAACCAATAGATCTCCTTCTTTCACCGTTGGAGCTTCGGCTAAATCCAGAACAACGCGATCGCTTTCTCGCACTAACAGAACGCGACGAACGGACTCATCTCCCTGCTTAATGCCTCGTACAATGCCCTCTTCCTTACACTGGATTTCTGTGCGAGCTAGAACTTCTCCCTCAGGGATGTGTTGACCATCTTTGACCAGTACACGGGTTTGGGTCATCCCACTATGGGGATCGGTTTCCACGTCGCGCCGTAGAACTAAGGATTCTAGGATCACCAATTGTAATCGCTTACAGTCATTTTCTTCATCATCCTGTAATTCAATGTCAGCGGCCAAATGAGTCACACTATCCTTTTCTGATCCCGTAAACTCCAGCACTAATTGGGTACTGAGCAATTGGGAACCCTCTACGGATTTAACCCGTTCTCCGTCTTTGTAATAGAGACGTTGAACCGATCGCAATTCTATCTGTCGTCCCCCTTCAGAAGCCTGGGCTCCCTGGGAAAGGGTCGCAGGTTCATCGGAAATAGGATATTCTTCTACAGGACGGAGTAATAAGCCTAATCCTTCGGTACTTTCAATCCATTCCGCTTGACGGAGTTCAGTCACCATTATGCCTGGTAAGACTTCTGTACCAGGCTGGACTAATTGACCCGCTTCAATATTGACCGCATCAGGATCGACATCTAGGTGAAATTCCCCTGGTTTGATGATAATTTCCCGTAAAATATCATTTTTCTGGACAACTTCCACCACACCGTTGGATTGACAGAAAATATCCTTAACAACCTCGGTTCCCGCTTCAACGTACTGTCCGTCTTCCACGATCAACAGAGAAATATCTTTATTGATTTCGTGGGTTTCTTCAGGAATCCAGAGGAGAGTTCCGCCCTTGGTGATTTCGTAACCCTGTTTACGACTTCCCTTGGCAATTTCTACCCCCGCATGGCGGATCATGCCCCCCGTATTGGTACGGTAGCGGTCGTCAATCAGTTCGGCAACGATCGCATGATTCTGTACCTTAGTGCCTGGAGAGGTTTTTAAGAGAAAACGTTTACCGTCAGCCGCATAGATAACGTACTGCTCACGACCCCCACCGCTTTCCAGTTTTACTTGGGCTTGATCCAATAACACAGAAGCCGTAATAATTTCAATTTCTCGGCTACCATCTTCTAGGCGAACAATCCCGCCATTCACAGAAACGACTTTTGTTTCTGCCATGACACTACCGCGCTTCACCTCATCCCCATTTTTGACAACGGCTTCGGCTCCAGGGGGCAGGTTATAAACTTCTCCCGATAAGACCCAAACGAGTCCACCCCGTTGAGCAATGCGGGTCGTATTTCCCTGGCGATCGGTTTTTTCTTCGGGAACCAAATTGGCAAACATCACCTCTCCCGCCAAATCACTGGAAACGTCTTTGGTGGCACGCTCCGTTGACCGTTGGGCTTTGGAGAGACTGACTTCCGTGAGCAATTGATTGGCTTCTACGGAATCCCCGTTCTGCACAAATACCAAGGAACCAGGGGTCAAGGGAATGGCTCTGGTTTCGGCTTTTTTACCTTCTCCTTTCCAGATTAGGTCTCCTGCCACTTCTACCTGTTCTGCCTCTTCTCCATGACGGGTACGGACTTTACGGGTAATCAGACCTGGCCCCCATTTAACAGTTCCTTTGCCAAAATCTTTGACTTGACGAGCGACTTCCCCCGTAAATACCCCTCCCGTGTGGAAGGTACGCATGGTTAATTGGGTTCCAGGTTCTCCAATGGACTGAGCCGCGATAATCCCGACAGCTTCCCCTAAATCTACCAAATGACCATGAGCCAAACTCCAGCCATAGCAGGATTGACAGACGGAACGAGCCGCTTCACAGGTCAGGGGCGATCGCACATAAATTTCATCCACCGCCTTACTGAGTTTGATGGCCAAATCATCATCAATTTGTTGATTACGGGTTCCAATGACTTCCCCATCCACAATCACATCCTTGGCTAACAGTCTTCCCACTAGGCGATCGACCAAAGGAATTTTGACCTGATCCCCTTCGATCATGGCCGTCACCTTGACAGAGCGATCGGTTCCACAATCCACTTCTCGGACAATCACATCCTGGGAAACATCCACCAGACGACGAGTTAAATAACCCGAATCGGCAGTTCGTAGAGCCGTATCCACCAACCCCTTCCGCGCACCGTAGGAGGAAATAATATACTCCGTCACGGTTAAACCTTCTCGGAAATTGGTTTTAATGGGTAAATCGATAATTTCCCCCTGGGGATCAGCCATCAAGCCCCGCATCCCCACCAACTGACGCACCTGGCTCATATTTCCCCGCGCCCCAGAAAACGCCATCATATAGACAGAGTTTAGAGGATCGGTTTCTCGGAAATGACGAACCACTTCATCCTTAAGTTCTTCAGAAGTACTATTCCAAGTATCAATCACCTTTTGGAACCGCTCAACTTCCGTAATTTCTCCCCGTGCATAGCGTGATTCGGTAGTACGAATTTCCTTTTCTGCACTTTCGAGCATCTCTTTTTTTGAAGGCGGAATCGTCAAATCTTCAATACTGATAGAAACTCCCGCCTTAGTCGCAAAACGAAAGCCCAAATCCTTCAAATCATCTGCTAATTGGGAGCAACGGGCCGATCCATGAATGCGAAAAGCCCCAGAGATTAATTTTTTAAGACGGCCTTTATCAACAATTTGGTTATAGAAAGTCATGTCGGTTAATTAATAGATAATAGTTGATAGTTAATAATTGAAAATACTAGATGATAGTTAATCAGTAACGAGAAATAGTTGATACAGACAAAAAGACTTTTAGCTTTTTTTCCTATTAACTATTCCCCATCATCTCTTCACTCCTTAAACCTCTTCTTCCTCCAGATCTCCAACATTTAAAGATTCATAGGTCGGACGACTAGGAGCGCGACGTTGAGTCTCAACCATCAAATCAACCTCCACATCTCGACTCGTACCGTCTTCCGCTAACTCAACCTTATGGACGGCAATATCTAGGCCCAAGGATTGCAACTCACGCATCAACACCTTAAAGGATTCAGGCGTACCAGGACGAGGAATCGGCTTACCCTTGACGATCGCATTGAGTGCTTCATTACGACCCTGCATATCATCGGATTTCACCGTTAATAATTCCTGCAAGATATAAGCCGCACCGTAGGCTTCCAAGGCCCAAACCTCCATTTCTCCAAATCGCTGTCCACCCTGTTGCGCCTTACCACCGAGGGGCTGTTGCGTCACCAGAGAATAGGGGCCAGTAGAGCGGGCGTGAATCTTATCATCAACCAGGTGAACCAGTTTCAGCATATAGGCTTCACCCACAGTCACAGGACGATCAAACGGTTCTCCCGTCCGACCATCAAAGACTTGAATTTTTCCTGGTGTTTCAGGATTAAACACCCAGTCCTTATTGGGCTTTTTGGCCGCATCGGCTAACAAACCATTGACAGTTTCACGGGAAGCCTCCGCCCCATACATTTCATCAAAGGGAGTCACCTTAAAGCGCATACCCAGATTTTCACCCGCCCAACCGAGCAGACATTCAAAAACCTGACCCACATTCATCCGTGAAGGAACCCCCAAAGGATTCAGAACAATATCAACGGGACGACCATCGGGGAGATAGGGCATACTCTCAATGGGCAGAATCCGAGAAATAATTCCCTTATTGCCATGACGACCCGCCATTTTATCGCCGACTTGAATTTTGCGTTTTTGAGCGACATAAACCCGAACCACCATATTGGCACCAGGGGGCAATTCATCACCTTTTTCCCGCGTAAAGACTCGCACATCAACGACGCGACCCTTTTCACCATTGGGAACTCGGAGGGAATTATCCCGCACATCCCGCGCTTTTTCCCCGAAAATTGCCCGTAAGAGTTTTTCTTCTGGAGGCTGATCCGCTTCTCCCTTGGGAGTCACTTTTCCAATTAAAATATCCCCCGATTCAACCCAGGCACCAATGCGGATAATGCCCTGTTCATCTAAATGACGCAAGGAATCTTCCCCCACATTAGGAATTTCACGGGTAATTTCCTCTGGCCCTAGTTTGGTTTGACGAGCTTCGATTTCAAATTTTTCAACGTGGATACTGGTATAGGTATCGTGATAAACCAAGCGTTCACTAATCAGAATCGCATCTTCGTAGTTGTAGCCTTCCCAGGGCATATAGGCAACGAGGATATTTTGACCTAGAGCCAATTCTCCCCCTTCCGTCGCCGAACCATCGGCCAAAATTTGACCAGGAACCACTTCTTCCCCTTGATAGATCAGAGGGCGTTGGTTTAAACAGGTATCTTGGTTAGAACGTTGGTATTTCTGTAAATCGTAGGTAATTTCCTGGGGCGCGGCATTGGGGTTATTGGGTTGAGTTACCTGAACCTTGATAGTGGTTGCATCAACATAGCTAATGACACCATGAGTCCGAGAAACAATCACCATTCCCGAATCTCGTGCGGCCTGAGCTTCCAAACCCGTTCCCACTAAAGGACGTTCGGGACGCAAGAGGGGAACCGCTTGACGTTGCATATTAGAACCCATCAGAGCGCGGTTAGCGTCATCATGTTCCAAGAAAGGAATCATCGAAGTTGCGACCGAAACAATCTGTACAGGCGACACTGCTACATAATCCACCTGGGTCGGAGTCGTGGTCGAAAATTCTTGACGATAACGAATGGGAACACTTTCTCCTAAAATATTTCCCTCTGCATCGGTGGAAATATCCCCAGGCGCGACCCGCATATCATCTTCTTCATCAGCCGTCAGATAAATGGGTTCCGTATTCCGTAGAACTCGACCATTTTCGACCTTATAGTAGGGAGTTTCAATAAATCCGTAGGAATTAACCCGCGCACAGGTCGCTAAAGAACCGATTAAACCCGCATTGGGGCCTTCTGGTGTTTCTACAGGGCAAATCCGTCCATGATGGGAGGGGTGAATGTCTCGTACCGCAAAGCCTGCCCGCTCACGGGTTAGTCCCCCTGGCCCAAGGGCAGAAATCCGACGTTTATGGGTCAATTCTGCCAAAGGATTGGTTTGATCCATGAATTGAGACAGCTGGGAAGAACCAAAGAACTCCTTAATCGCGGCTACCAAGGGCTTAGGATTCACCAAGGAAGCAGGCGTTAGGGCATCCGATTCAGTAACCGTCATCCGTTCCCGAATAATCCGCTCTAGGCGATTTAGTCCGACCCGAATTTGATTTTGCAACAGTTCACCGACTGACCGTACTCGACGATTCCCTAAGTGGTCAATATCATCGGTAGTGCCTGTGTCAAATTCTAGGTTGATCAGATAGTCGATCGCACACAAAATATCCTTGGGAGTCAGAACACGGGTGACATCCAGTTCGCTCAGGCGTAATTTTTTATTGAGTTTATAACGTCCGACACGGCCTAAATCGTAGCGTTTGGGGTCAAAGAAGCGAGATTCTAATAATTGCTGTCCCCCACTGACAGTAGGAGGTTCCCCTGGACGTAATTTTTTATAGAGTTCGATCAGGGCTTCTTCTTCGGTGGGATTTCCTTCTTTTTCGAGGGTTTTTTGGTAAAACTCTGGATGCCGTAGGGAATCCATAATTTCATTGTCTCCCAAGCCGATCGCCTTCAACAAAACTTGAGCCGAAAGCTTACGGGTTTTATCAATACGAACCCAAACTAAGCCATTTTTATCGGTTTCAAATTTCAACCAAGCCCCGCGATTAGGAATCAAGGAGGCCGAATAGGTACGACGACCGTTTTTATCTAATTCTTTCTTGTAATACACCCCAGGCGATCGCACAATTTGATTAACGATGACCCGTTCCGCACCGTTAATAATAAAAGTTCCCCGCTCGGTCATCAAAGGCAGATCCCCAATAAAAACTTCCTGCTCCTTAATTTCTCCCGTTTCCTTATTAATTAAGCGAGTCGGCACATACATTTGTACTGAGTAGGTTGCATCCCGACGTTTGGCTTCATCAACGTAATATTTCGGTTCCTTGAGCTTGTAATCTTTTCCTAAAAAATGTAACTCCAATTTGCCAGTATAGTCGGTAATCGGCGAAAAACTGTCGAGTTCTTCGATCAACCCCTCTTCTAAAAACCAGCGAAAACTGGAATGTTGAATTTCAATTAAATCGGGCAGGAGACTGTTGGTCATAATTTCGTCAGTAAGAGTTACAAGAATCGGGGGATTAATCAATAGAAGGATTTTGGGGGCAAAATCAAGGAAAAAAGTTTAAATCATCGATAATTTGCTATTGGAATAGGATTGGTAAATCAAAAAGTTGGCAAGCATTGTGGGTAGTTGCTTCGGCCAAATCTTCGAGGGAAATTCCCCGTAACTGAGCCAAATATTCAGCCACGTGGCGGACATAGGCAGGTTCATTGCGTTTGCCTCGGTAGGGAGCAGGAGCCAAAAAGGGACAATCTGTTTCTACCAAAAGACGGTCTAAGGGGACTATTTTTGCACTGTCTTGGACTGTTTCAGCTTTTTTAAAGGTAACAATCCCACTGAAACTGATATAAAAACCTAAGTCCAAAAACCATTGGGTTTCCTCTCTCATTCCACTCCAACAGTGCATCACCCCGCGAATGACTTTATTTTCCTGCTGGTAAGCTTGAAGGACTTCTCGCAGCTCACGAGCCGCATCCCGACAGTGAATAATCACAGGCTTATTGAGTTGATAGGCGATCTCCAGTTGGGCGCGAAAAACCTCAATTTGGCGATCATGATTATCCGCTTTATAAAAATCCAACCCCATTTCTCCAATGGCAACAACCCGCCGATCCGACTGAGCGGCAGTGAGGATCTCCTGGGCGGTGTTATCTTTCCATTTCTGAGCATCTAGGGGATGGAGTCCAATGGCAAAAGACATTTCGGGAAACCGATCAGCAATAGACTGAATTTGCTTAAACTCGTTGGGTTCAACGCAGGAATGAACCAAATGAACAACGCCTGCTTCCCGCCAACGACCTTGCAAAGAATCAAGATCGCTTTGAAAAACATCGAAGTTAATATGAACGTGAGTATCAATTAGTTGCATCGGCATCCCCCAGGACGATTGAAGTCAATCCAACTAAGGATTCGGCTTTTTTAAACCGAAAAATGTCTAAAAACACTAAACAATGCAAAAATGGCTAAAATCTAGGAATTTATACCTAAAATTCCTGATAATGTCATTTAGGATACGGCTTCTACTTTTTTAACGGCTTTAGCTAAAGAAGCCTTTCTTCTGGCTCCTGTATTGCGATGTAAAACATTCCGCTTAACCGCTTTATCAATTTTACTGTAGGCGGCGGATAGATTAGTTTTCACCGTTTCTAGTTGTTCTTCGCTGGGACTAGCGGTGTATGCGTCCACAGACTGAATAGTTTTTTTCATTAGGGTTTTAACTGCCGACTTATAGGACTTGTTACGGAGTCGGTTACGTTCAGAAATTTCGATGCGCTTCTGCGCGGACTTATTATTTGCCACGATTGCTCTCAGGACAGGTGAATAAAATAGTGATCATGTAGAATCCGAATTGTCATCATAGCAGAGATGAAGGACAGTTGACAATAAAAATGAACCAATTTTATTGATCGATGATTCGGCGAGGCCTTAATAATATTTTAAGTGTAGCAACGGACAAATTTGTTATGACATTCAAACTCTTGGGGCAAGGAGCTTAAGCCCCTTATTAAGGTCTATAACATGATGGCGATGCTATAGAAGTTAGCAAATGAGAAAACAAGGACTTTGCTGAATTGAAAATAATCCAAAAATTATTTTTTTATCTGTGCAATATTCTAGTCCATAACTTCCATTGAAAGGGATGGCGAGGCAACGGAGGGTAGGCAAATTTTCTCTACATTGGGTAAAAAACCCAGCCATTGTTGGGAGAGTTGGGTGAAAATTTCAGGACAGCCACTTACACCAAATCGAGTGGGTAGGGTAAGGGTTGAGTTGGTTAATCCTAAAATTTCTAATTCTTTTTGAGCCGCTTTTACGAC
>JBEIFD010000087.1:0-9604 GCA_040382535.1 Merismopediaceae cyanobacterium | reverse complement strand
GGGAATCAGGGCGAAAAAGGGTTGTCCCTGTAAGCTTTCTTGAAATAACACTAAAAAGCGATCACCGAAAACGCCTTCCACATTTTTTTTGATGCGATCGTAGGCCGTTTCGGGAGCCGTTTGCAGTTTTCCCCGACAAAGAATCGCCTGGGGTCGATAATCTAATTGCTGGAGATAATACACACCGAAGGGAAAACAATCTCGTAGGGATTTTTCTTCAGTCGCATTAATAGGACGAACTTTGGCAGCATCAGTTGAACTGGTATCAGAACCGTTGGTATTTTCCCCTAAAATTGAACTATTTTCTTCCGATGGGGGAACAATTCGTCCTTTTTGAACTAACCACCAATACAAGCCAGGGCAAATCAGAAAAGGGCCGAAAATCAGCAAGACGGGTAGGGGTTTATTTTCGCCATAGATTAAAAACCAACTCATCCAGACAAAGGATGGAGTCATTAGCACGAGCCACAACAACCAAATCGGCGTTTTAGTGATATGGGAGACGTTTTTTTGAATAATAAAGTAAGTAATTAGCCCTAACGACACAAACAGAGATAAAAGTAACCACATTTTTAGTTTCAACAGTAAGTTTTTAATGGTTTTTAATATAAAGAGTCTTTCTCGTCCATTCCCCTGTCACTCTATGATTATCTGGAGTGGAAAAAGATTATTTCGTTACTTGCACTGAATTTATGTCATCCCTTAGTCCCGAACCTCCTGTTAATAACCCTACTATTCCTTTGGTAGAAACGCGATCGCCGAAAGTTCCCCGATTAATCTTAGAAGATGTTTATGCTTTTCCGCCTAATCGAGAAATTTTAGGAGGGACAGCTTATCTCATTGTAAATAAATCGGGCAATATATTGGTGGATTGTCCTGCTTGGGACTCTGAAAATCAGAGTTTTTTAACAGAGCAAGGCGGTGTGCGTTGGTTATTTCTCACCCATCGAGGGGGAATTAGTCCCGTTATTTCGGCTATTCAACGGGATCTGAGTTGTGAAATTATCATTCAAGAACAAGAAGCCTATCTTTTACCAAATTTAACGATCGCGTCTTTTTCCCAGGAGTTAGAGATTAGTGATGAGATGAATTTAATTTGGACTCCTGGCCATACTCCTGGTTCAGCCTGTCTTTATTTCCAGTCTCAAGGCGGTATTTTATTCACAGGTCGTCATCTTTTGCCTAATCAACAGGGAAAACCAACTCCTTTAAGACTTTCTAAAACGTTTCATTGGTGGCGACAATTAGCAAGTGTGGCCAAGTTACGCGATCGCTTTAGTGATGAAACCTTGACTTATATTTGTCCTGGCGCAAATACGGGTTTTCTGCGGGGGAAAAGGGTGATTAGTGATGCCTATGAACAGTTGATAGCTCTAGATTTAGATGAGTTAAAAAACGCGCCTAGTTTTTAGTTTCTGGGTTTTTATTTGCTTGATTTCCTGGGTTGCCCTGGATAAAGGCGATCGCATTTTTAAATTTTGATATAGCCACCCTAAATGAGATGTGAACAGGCAAAAGATGGAATCTTTTAATTTCCCAAAGCTCAATTAGCTTCTCTCCATGACTTCTGTTAGAAATAAGGAATCAGTAAAAAGAGCTTGAAGTTTTCACAATTGATTTAGGCTCGCTATAAGATGGCGATCGCTTTTTTGGTTGATGATACTTAGTAAATTTATTATTCTGTCCAGGCTTCAATAACTGCCATCAAAATATTAATCAATGGATGATCAACCGCTTCTTTAAAAAACTCTGTACCAACGGCTTTTAATACTTTTTATTTTAATGATGGATTTTCTTCAATAATATCGATCGCTTTACCGACAACTTCCATTTTTTCAGTCGTTTTTGTTGTTGGCTTGGTTTGGAAAAGTTGATCTAAAAGTTTCCTTTTGTGATGGCACAGTACCTTTGTTGGCAGAGAAAAGTTATGGCATCAATCGTTTTAATTTTGGATAATAATGCGATCGCCGTTTTAGAAACCGCATTAAATAGAAGACAGAGCAAAATAAAACAAAAACTTGTTTCCGCATGAATCCTGAAGAACAGGAAGGCTCCCGCCAGCATGAGTTAAGCGTTATTTGATAGTAGATTACAGGTTGCAAACAATTAATGTTTCCAAACTCACCAACAAGCTATTCCTGTAAACTCAATTTTTCCTGATCTTTGCGTCGTTTCTTGGCATAAAGTTGGATAGAAGCCACCATTGAAATCACTAGAGCCACAATCAACCAAGTCGTTGCATCTAGGGGCAAATTATTCTTAAACACAGCCAGTAAGACAATAACCACTAACAGAATGGTTGGAGCTTCATTTAATGCCCGAAATTGTTGCCCACTCCACTGACATTCCCCCTTAGCCAACTGCTTCATAATTCGTCCACAGTAAAAATGATAGACCAACAATAAGCCGACAAAGGTTAACTTAATGTGCAACCAACCTGATTTTAAAATTTCTGGTTCCGTAGAAATTAAGCCGATCGCCATTGCCACCGTGACGATCATTCCTGGGGTCGTAATGATCCCATATAGGCGTTTTTCCATCAATTCATATTGCTTTTTCAGGATGGATTGGGCGGGTTCTGGCTCTTGATTGGCTTCTGCGTGATAGACAAACAGTCGCACCAGATAAAATAAGCCCGCAAACCAAACGACGACTCCGATGAGATGAAAGGCTTTAAACCAGTAATAGGCCATAACAGTAATTTTTTTGTCTCGTCACATCTACCCTAGTGAGTTTATCGATTTACGGTAACTTTGCGCTATATTCTCAATAAAATTTAAGAAGATTTTTAAGTATGGATCGATTTTATCCCAATCTAGACTAAAATCTCATCAAAAATAAAGATTTTAACAAAAATTGTGGAGTGATTGAAGATTTTCTTAATTCAAGCTTTACCCTGTTCAAGGATAATGAGATTCTTGCCAATCTTTTCACTGCTTTCAAATAAAAATCCAAGAAAATCCGAATTGTTACACTCTTAATTCATCGTTGGCCGTATCCTATGAGTACATCAAGTCAAAATTAAGGATTTTTAAAAATTTTGTTTTCCGCGCACTATTTTATTTTAAGGATATTAAAATATGCACCTTGAGCCGATTGTTTTAGTTTTAATTCAAATTGTGATTGTTATTGGCTTCTCTCGGTTAATGGGAGCGGCTTGTCGCCAAATTCAGCAACCGTTAGTGATAGGTGAAATTATCGCAGGAATTTTGTTGGGGCCTTCTCTATTGGGATTAGTTGCCCCCGATTTTAAGCTGTGGCTTTTTCCCGTTGAAACTTTACCTTATCTTAATATCTTATCTCAAATTGGCTTGATTTTTTTCATGTTTTTAATCGGGTTAGAGCTTAATCCTAAATATTTATCAGGACAATTAGAAACCGCTATTTTAACTTCTCACGTTAGCATTTTAGTTCCTTTTTCTTTGGGGAGTATTTTAGCTCTCTTGCTTTATCCGTTGGTCTCCAATGCAGATGTTCCTTTCACAGCTTTTGCCCTCTTTTTAGGGGCCGCCATGTCTATCACCGCTTTTCCTGTTTTAGCGAGAATTATTACCGAAAATAATTTACAAGGAACAAAATTAGGAACTTTGGCTCTCACCTGTGCGGCGGTAGATGATGTGACAGCTTGGTGTTTATTGGCTCTGGCGATCGCGGTTGCTCGAACGGGGACAATCACAGGAGCTTTTCCTACCATCATTTTGGCGATTATTTATATTGCGCTGATGGTGACGTTGGGCAGAAAAATACTACAAAAATTACTGATACATTACAAACGAACTGGTCGATTAACTCAGTTAACCCTGGCAGGAATTTATATGGGAATTGTAATTTCAGCTATTATTACCGAATTGATTGGTATTCACTTTATTTTTGGAGCATTTTTACTCGGTGCAGTCATGCCCAAAAATGCGGGATTAGTCAAAGAATTAGCCGAAAAAACTGAAGATTTTGTTTTGATTTTTCTACTCCCCATTTTCTTTGCCTATAGCGGACTGAGAACTGAAATTGGTTTGTTAAATCGTCCCGAATTGTGGTTACTGTGTGTGGCAGTTTTAGTGCTTGCCATTACGGGAAAATATGTAGGAACCTATGGCGCGGCGAGGGTTTCAGGCATTAATCATCGTGATGCCTCGGCTCTCGGTTGGTTAATGAATACTCGCGGTTTAACGGAATTAATTGTCCTCAATATTGGCTTGAGTTTGGGGGTAATTACGCCTTTATTGTTCACCATGTTAGTGATCATGGCCTTAGTCACGACTTTTATGACTTCACCTCTCTTGGAATGGACGTATCCCAAGGATAAAATTCGGCTTGATATTGTGGAGCAAGAAACCCCTGAATTAGATACAGAATTGACTGTGCCAATTTATCGGGTTTTGGTTCCCGTTGCTAACCCGTTAACCCAAAAAGGTTTATTGAATTTAGCGATCGCGATCGCAGGAAAAGGGCCTGCCATTGTTCATCCCTTGAGTCTGATTGAATTTCAGGAAAATTATCAATTTCAAACCACACCCGATCAAACTGATCGTTTAATTAAACAACGAAGAGATGCCTTAGAAAATTTAATTGAGACCTTAGAACCTCCTGAAATTCGTCAGAATATTTATCCCATTGTCACCTCCGCCCATGATGTCGCCATAGAAACCGTCCAAATTGCGATCGCGGATAAAGCTGATTTAATTATTATGGGTTGGCATCGTTCCGCCTTTGTGGATAATCGTTTAGGCGGAAGAGTCGGCAAAATCTTAAATAATTCTCCCGTCGATGTAGCTGTATTTGTGAATAAACAAAAACCCCAATTACAATCTCTATTGGTTGCCTATGCCGATAATATTCATGATGATTTAGGCTTTTCTTTAGCATTAAGAATGTTATTTAATGACAGCGATCGCCACCTAAAAGTTTTACGCTTTAATAGCCTTAGTCCTAACAGTGAAGAATCCAGTTATGAATTGCAAAAAATGCTAGAAATCTTACCCGAAGCTGTCAGATCACGCATTGAAATTGTTCAATTAAAAGATGCTGAACCAATTAAAGTGGTGATTGAAGCTTCTAGAGATGTAGATTTAACGATCGCAGGAACCAGTCGAACCTGGGGAATTGAGCGACAAACCTTGGGACGTTATACCGATGAATTGGCTCAAGATTGTCACTCTTCTTTATTAATTACTCGCCGTTATTCTCGTGTGATTAGTCATCTTGCTTCTCTTGTTCAAGAAGTTCCTATTAATTAATTTTTTAAAACTAAAAATTAGGTAAAATTTATGGGTCATTTTAATCTCAAAAGTCTCACGTTCTATAGTGTCATGATTGGCTCTGTATTGGTCTTATTTAATATTGTCAGTATTTATGGTGAAAGTTCTCTCAAAGCTCCCCCCAATATTTCAGGCAATTATCTCCTAGAAAGTCAAAATTTACCCGATTGCTTAAAGTCTGAAAAGCTGAGTTTAGCGATCGCCCAATCAGGCATTTATCTCACGGGAAGATTAATCACCCAAACCCAAACGATTAAGCTCAATGGACTATTGGCAAATATCATTACAGAAAAAGTTTCTACGAGATCGCAGCCCTTTTCCCTAGTAGGTAAAACCGACAAATTAGGCAACTGTCCCCAGTCCGCAGACAATGCTTCCCCAGAAATCCAACTTCAAACTCAGTTTCAGAACAAAACCCTCGTCGGTCAAATGCAGTGGTCAAATCTTAAGCTAAATTTCACGGGAACCCATCAAAACCTACCCGAACAAGAAAAATCAACTCACTAGGACATTTCAACTTGTGAACTTCAATCAAAAAAACTGTGCCAATTCTGAAAGTGTCACAACGCCCGTATCTGACTTTTGAGAAGCTTGTTACATTTTAGTGGTGTGTGAGGAGTAAGATTAAATAAAGGAAAAGTCGAGAGGGTCGAAACACGGAAAGACTCCTTTAAGCTTTTCCTTTTTTTCAATTTAGGGTATGTTATTAAAGTTTTTGACCGTTACTCATCAGAATATTGACGACCTTTCAAGCTGTTCTGAGCAAAACTGAGCCATTAACTTACCAGCCTCTCGTTCCCATTCCTCCTTTGAAGGGGCCGACAATATTTTTAGTAATCCATCCGCCATAAAAATCCCCCGCTTGGGCTGTCACTCTTTCCCCATCGACATAACAGGCATCCACTCGGCTGGGATAAAAAGCAAGATAATTTTTTAACACCGCAAAATAATCCGTCGGATTGGGGTAATACCACGCCGCATTAATACTTTTTTCTTCTCCCACCGCGATCGCGTAGTAATGGGCGATTCCCTTCCATTCACAGTAAGATTGATGGGAACTGGGCTGAATATAGCTCATATCCACATCTTCGGGCGGAATATAGTACACGGGAGGATGACTGGTTTCGAGAATGCGTTGACTACGAATGCTCTCGGCGATCGTTATATCCCGAAAAACGACTTGAATACGTTTATTGGATAGCTCAATGCGGGGCGGACGAGGATAATCCCAGACGGATTCTTGGCCTGGTTCGGGTTGGATACGTTGAGAAAAAATCATTTTTTTGTAAGATAAATTAAATAATAAATAATAAAAATCTATTTTAACGTTAATACGAGATCTAAATTTTCTTGCATTTGTCGAGGTAACCTAACGGTAAAAGTAGAACCCACATTGACTTCGCTCTCAATTTCAAGAGTGCCTCTATGGAGTTCAATGTACCTTTTAACAATATTTAAACCCAATCCTGTTCCAGGAATATTTTCCACATTAGAAGCACGATGGAAGGACTCGCAAATATTAACCAGATCTTTTTGGGGAATTCCGATGCCGCGATCGCTAATCTTAAAGATGATTTCAGATTGAGACAACTCAATTACATATTCAATAGGGCTATTTTCTTCTGAATATTTAACCGCATTATTTAATAGGTTAGATATGATATGATAAAGGATCTTAGGATCGCCATCAATTTGCTTTCCGAGTCCAATTTCATCTACAAAAGATACCATGATTTGATTTTTATTTTCTGAGTTAGATAAAACATCTTCAACAACTTCATGACAAAAGCTCTCGATATTGAATGATTGTAATTCAAGGGTTATTTTATTAGAGGTCAGACGACTTAGAACTAAAACATCTTCGATCATGTCCTTGAGTCTTAACGCAGATTTTAAAACTTTATGAAGATTATCAAATCTCTTCTCTTCTGATAATTTCTGGTAATACTTAATAATAAATTCTGTGTTCCCTAAAATTACTGTCAAGGGAGTCCGAAATTCGTGGGAAGCCACATCAATAAATTGAGTTTTGAGTTCATTCAGTTCCCGTTCTTTAATGAGAGCGTTATGAATTTCTAGTTCTGCTTTTTTGCGATCGCTAATATCTCTGACAATGAATTGAATACATCTTGCTTCACTATATTCAATCAAACTACCTGTAATATCTGTTGCAATGATTCGGTTATTCTTACCAATCATCAAGGTATCTAAAATATTTCCATGCCCGTGAGTAATAATTTCTTGAAAGGCAGCTTGAGCGACAGAAATTTCTTCCGATGGATAGATTTCAGCAAATTTTAATTGAACAATTTCGTTTCTACTATAGCCTAATAGTTGAATTGCTTTTTGATTAGTTTCTATTAAATTACCTTGCATATCAGCAATTAAAATTGCATCGCTTGCCTGATCTAATAAATTTCGATAGCGAGCCTCACTTTCTCGTACCGCTTGTGTCCGTTCTTCTACTCTAATTTCTAATTCTTCATTAAGTATTTGTAACTCATTTTCAGCTTTTTTACGATTCAATTCAGCTTTTTTACGAGTAGTAATATCTTCAGAAATACATAATAAATATTCGGGATTGTCATTTATATCAAGCAGTGGAACTTTAATTGTACGAAGGTAAATTGTTTCCCCATCTGGAGATTCGATGGTTTCTTCGGGGATATCAATGAGTTTTTGGGTTCTTACCGTTTCTCGATCCTGGGATTCATAAAGATCGGCATGGTCTTTTGAATAAAGTTCATGGGCAGTTTTTCCTAAAATTTGCTCGGCTGATATTCCAAAAATCTTTTCACAGGTTCGATTCCACAGAATAACTTGACCAAATTTTTCGGGAGCAAGATCTTTGACAAAAAGGGCGACGGGTAAATAGTCCAAAAGTTTTTGGAGAAATTCTTGGGCATTTTGTAACTCTTTAGTCCGTTCTTTTACTCGTTGCTCCAATTCTATGGTTAGGGTTTGAGCTTCATTAAATTTTTGCTCAAGTGTCTTGGCCAAAAAACCAATTTCGTCATCATAAACAATAGAAATGTTTAAGGGGGTGGTTCCAGAATTTTCAGCGATCGCAGATTGAATGTTTTGTAGCGGCAATAAAACACGTTTTCTCAAAAAGAAAATCGTTCCCCCCAGGACAAATAAAACCCCCGCAAAAGAAAGTCCTAATGTCCAGAAAAAATTGAGACTATTTTCTTTGTGAATCGGTTCAATATCTAAGACAATCAAAATTTGACCAAAAAATCTTTTTTCATGAAACAACGAGTTATTAAAAGGCAAAATTTGCACAAAAACCGAGTGGCCATCCTGCTCGATCGGGGTATTGAACTTTAATCCTTTTTGCCTACTTTTTTGAATCTGTGATTCCATTTTTGTCCGCGTGGTTGTCCAGAGCATTTTGGCACGGCGATCATTCGGGCTACTGGTTAAAGTTTGTCCCGTCGGACTAATAATTTCGATTTGGATAACCCCTGGTAAGGTTGCATAATTTTGAACCACCCGTTTTAATAAAACAGGTTGCTGGGATTCGATCAGTCCCTCGGTGGCAAATTCAATTCCCCGTGAAATCGTGTCTGCTCGTTGTTGAATTTCTTGTTCTAAAAGCCTTTGAGAAAAATAACTATGGGCAAAAAGAAGCGCGAGTGAAGCAATACTGAGAGTTGCTCCTAGAGAAAAGAAAAAATAACGAGAAATGTGAGATTTTATGGGAGTGTATTCCATTGATCGAGGTTAGAATTAAGGAAGTCAGAGGGAATTATAATAGAAGAGTAAATGCCTTGTGCATGGTTATTTTGTATTAAGAGATCATTGACTTGAGATAATACAAAATTGATACCTTGAGGTTGACCAAGCATTTGACGATTAAGGGCAATATTTCCAGGCTTTAAGCCTGCATAACTTGCGAGCAAACTGTCACTGGGCTGATCTAATTCTTTTTCTAAAAATTGAAAAATAATTTTGGGTTCTTGTTTTAAAATTGCCATTGTATCAAACCAAGCCCAGATAAACTGGCCAAAAGCTGCCTTTTTCTCTTGAAAAGTCTGGTTTGTCGTCGCCAATATATCTACCACAAGACTGTCTTGCTCTTTCGTTGTATAAATGATTGAGCCTTGAATTTCCTGGGCAATTTCACTTAAAAGGGGTTGCCACATCACGGCGGCATCAATTTTGTTGTTTCGGAGTTCATTAGCGGCTATTTCATTAGAAATATCGACCATCTTAATAACCCTTGGGGAAATTTTGTGAAGTTTAAGGGCTTCTAATAGAATAAGTTCATTAACCAATACCTTAGCCAATTTACGAAGGTTCGACTGCTGTAGAAACATTATGAATACGACCAAGAGAAGTAAGCT
>JBEIFD010000086.1:0-9632 GCA_040382535.1 Merismopediaceae cyanobacterium | reverse complement strand
CTTTTCTGAACTAGAGGATGGGGGTAATGATATCGCTCATAGTTTAACTGCTTGATTTCTTCTTCACTAAAATCAATTTGAATCATGCTTAAATTTGTTTGATGTCAGTCTTTTCGCAAACCATTTTACCTGATCTTGATTACTGATTTAAACAGGACACGCAAAGCATCCCTTCAGGCTCTCGTATTCTTCTCAAAAAAAGTTAACTTCTAAGCCGTTCGCAGTATAGCTCCAGATAGTAGAAAGAGTTTTTGTAATGTTTAAAAAATAATAAGAAAGGGGCGTTAAGTTTTCTCATAAATGGCGGAGATTCCTTTTAAGTAAAGGTTTCTGTTTGCCTGTAACGCCCAGTTTTTGGTTTAGAGACTGGTTAACCAACCGATAACACCGTGACCTGTTACAACTTCCATGATCAAGAGGGAGACAAAACCGATCATGGCAAAGCGTCCATTCATTTTTTCGGCGTACTCAGTCCAACCTGCTTGAACGGTTTCATCAACGTAAACCTGGGGTTCGATCGCGAAGTTATTTAAACGATTGTCAGAGTCGAGGCGAAATCCGCGTGTAGAAGAAGTCATAGTTAATTTCCTGTTGAGTTATGTGCTTTTGTCTTTATGTAAACTAATGTAACACTATATTAAGATAAATGACAACCCCTTGACTAAAGAAAGAAAGTGTGTAATTTGATTTTGACTGGTTTATATCTGTATATTGTCAGATCGCTTGAGGTTAAATCGCGATGGAGCAAACAATGGGGATAGGCTTCAACTTCCTTTGCTGTAAGGCTTTTAGCTTACAAAGAAATAGGTGTGTTCTAAATGATCTAAAAATTTTAAGGGGATCTTGATCGCGGAAAATTTCTTAACTTTGTTATGTAACCCCCATTCCGAAGGTTAACTCAAGGGAAAGAGCAATATATTGGTACTACTTTTTGCTCTCCATATCCTGATTAATCAATGCTTCTGAAAATACTGTATTACTTATTGGGCAAGCCTTTGAAGACTTTTAGACTAAAAATATTTCCCTCTACCATCGATCTTTTTGTCAAGCAAAATGAAATGGTTTGTCATCGTCATCAATAAAAAGATACTTACTTCCGCATCATCCCAAGCCTCTTTTTCGTTTTGGCATCAACTCATGATAAAAATAAAAATCCTCAAAACTCTTGCTCTGTAAGGATTTCAAAATTGTTCAAAAGTTCCACAGAACCTGCGGAACGTGGGTTTAAAGCCTTTTGGGTCAATACTTTCAATACTTTTTTTTACAAAATTTTATAAATATTGGGCTGAAAACTTTCTCGGAGCCGTTTATTCGGATGCGATCGCCTATTATCTCTGGCTTATTTGCGTTCATTTGTTATTTCTTATCTTTGGAACGAATAGCGATCGAGACTTTTATATAATGGAGCTACCCCAAAATTCCTCTCCCCAACTCCCATGCCCAAATGGTTTAACACGGCTGGCCCCTGCAAATCTGACATTCACTATATGTTGTCCCCTACAGAGCGGCTACCCGAACTCAAACAACTGATTGCCCAGCAAAATTATTTTGTGATTCACGCGCCTCGACAAACAGGCAAAACCACCGCTATGTTATCTCTAGCGCAAGAACTAACCGCTAGTGGTCTGTATGCCGCCGTAATGGTATCCGTCGAAGTAGGCTCTGCTTTTCCCGATCAACCTGACATTGCAGAAGGTGCTATTCTTGCTGCTTGGCGAGATGCCATTGACGTTTGGTTGCCCGCAGAACTACAACCACCAGATTCTCCTGTTATTGAACCAGGTCAACGTATTGGTTCTTTTTTAAAAATTTGGGCAAAAGCTTCTCCTCTTCCCCTAGTCGTTTTTATTGATGAAATTGATTCTTTACAAAATCAAACCTTAATTTCTATTCTTCGGCAATTACGGGATGGTTTTCCGCGTCGTCCCCAAGGATTTCCTCATTCTTTAGCTCTGATTGGAATGCGGGATGTGCGCGATTATAAGATGGCTTCTGGTGGAGGCGATCGCTTAAATACCTCTAGTCCTTTTAATATCAAAGTCGAGTCTTTTACCCTGAGTAACTTTAGTTTTGAAGAAGTTAAAAAACTCTATCAACAACATACAGAAGCAACGGGGCAAATTTTCACCCCAGAGGCCCTAGAAAGAGCTTTTTATTTAACCGATGGTCAACCCTGGCTAGTGAACGCGATCGCCCGTCAAGTGACAGAAGTTTTAGCCAAAGATGTTACCACTTCCATCACACTAGAGCTAATTAATCAAGCCAAAGAAATACTCATTCAGCGACAAGATACCCATTTAGATAGCCTAGCAGAGCGGTTGCGAGAAGACCGAGTGAAAGCCATTATTGAACCCATTTTAGCGGGTCTGGAGTTACCGAATATTCCAGATGATGATATTCGTTATGTTCTAGATTTGGGCCTGTGCAAAATGTCTAATGGCAGAGGATTAGCGATCGCTAATCCTATCTATCAAGAAGTGTTGCCGAGGGTCTTAAGTTACACAACTAGGGCTTCTCTTGGGGTAATTGAACCGAGATGGTTAAGTGTAAACGATGAATTAATACCAACAGAGTTACTAGAAGCATTTCTCGACTTTTGGCGACAACATGGGGAACCCTTATTAAGAAGTACTCCCTATCCTGAAATTGCTCCCCATTTAGTATTAATGGCTTTTTTGCATCGTGTGGTAAATGGCGGCGGAACCTTAGAACGGGAATATGCGATCGGTTCAGGAAGAATGGATATTTGTTTGCGTTACGGTCAGGTAACTTTAGGCATGGAATTAAAAGTTTGGCGCGAAGGAAAACCTGATCCTTTAACCGAAGGGTTAAAGCAATTAGATAAGTATCTTTCAGGATTAAATTTAAAGACAGGGTGGTTAGTCATCTTTGATCGCCGTCCCAATTTACTGCCCTTAAGCGATCGCACTTCTACCGAATTCGTCCTTAGTCCCGTTGGTAGAACAATTACGGTGATTAGAGGCTGAAAAAGCTCAATAACAATTTTCATTTGAATTATAAACCTTAAAGTATGAGCTTGCGTTCCCTGTCTAACCGACGACCTCAGCCCAAAAAAGTGCGATCGCAAAAAAGAGGTTACAATCAAGCAGATCATCCCAGAGTCACACCAATCCTGAAAGAAATGGAAAGTCAATCGTTCTCAAATTCTATTTCCCCCCTTCATCCCGCGCCCCATAGCCATCCAGAACATCAGACTAACCATATACACAGCGATGCGTCCCTCCGTCAAATTATTAATCGACTCTCTCGCATAGAAGGCCATGTGCGGGGAATCAAAACAATGGTCACAGAAAGTCGTCCTTGTCCAGAAGTGCTGATTCAAGTTGCGGCGGTTCGGGGTGCGATCGATCGCGTGGCGAGGTTAATTTTGGATGAACATTTGAGCGAATGTATCACGCGCGCCGCGAAGGAAGGTAACATTGAAAGTGAAATTGAAGAATTAAAATCGGCTCTAGACCGTTTTCTTTGATGGAGTAATTTTTTTTAGACATTTTTATTTAACTCATTTTGAAACTTTCCAGATTCCCCGATTTAACTTAACTATTGAAACTAAAATTATCCTAAATTATCATGATTGAACCAATTGGTGTAGAAAGAAACTCCGTTGTTACTTCCCTCGGAACAATGGTTTACTATTCCCCCACAAAAGCCCCTTGGGTCGATGAAAAGGTTACCAGGGGCAAAGAGAAATCGACCCTCATTTTTTTACATGGTTTTGGAGGAGGATCTTCGGCCTATGAATGGTCAAAGGTTTATCCCGCCTTTGCTTGGGACTATCGTATTTTGGCTCCAGATTTAATCGGTTGGGGACGCTCCGATCATCCTGAACGTAATTATCAGCCCCAAGATTATATTGATACGATTATTGAATTTATTGAAAAAACCTGCGAACAGCCGCCTATTGTGATTGCCTCTTCCCTGGTGGCGGCCATTACTATTCGAGCCGCGATCGCTCGTCCAGATCTTTTTCAGAATTTAATTCTATCAACGCCCACGGGTTTGTCGGATTTTGGGGAAGATTATAGTAAAAATTTCTTTGCCCAAATGGTCAGCGTTCCCGTGTTAGATAAATTTATTTATAGCGTGGGAATTGCTAATAGTGGAGGTATCCAAAACTTTTTAGAAAATCGCCAATTTGCCAACCCAAGTTTACTTTATCCCGAAATTACCGAAGCCTATTTGGAATCGGCAATTCAAAAAAATGCTGAATATGCGGCTTTGTCTTTTGTGCGGGGAGATCTCTGTTTTGATTTGTCTAAATATATTCCCCAACTGACTACACCAACGGCCATTTTGTGGGGAACAGAATCCCGATTTACCACTTCTGAGGTCGGAAAACGCTTGGCCGCCTTAAATCCTGATGCGATCGCCTTATTTCAAGAAGTAGAGGACGCAGGCTTAACTCCCCATTTGGAATTGCCCGCCGTGACCATTGGTATTCTTTGTAAATTTTTAGCTTTTTTCCAAAAAAAGACAAGCTAGAGAGTGGCATAATGTAAACTGTCGCCCTAAAACGATCTTATTGATTTCTCCTAAAATCCATGACCACAGAAAATACGAACAGTGATGACAAAATGCTGGTGGCAATGAAAAATTTTGCCGAGCAGTACGCCAAACGGACAAATACTTATTTTTGTAGCGATCTTTCAGTAACAGCAGTGGTGATTGAAGGACTCGCTAAACATAAAAGTGATTTAGGCTCCCCTCTTTGCCCCTGTCGTCATTACGAAGACAAAGAAGCAGAAGTCAAAAATACCTTTTGGAATTGTCCCTGTGTCCCCATGCGGGAACGGAATGACTGTCATTGTATGTTGTTTCTTCCTGCTGAAAATGATTTTGCGGGAAAAGACCAGGAAATTTCCTTGGAATTACTCAAAGAAGTCAAGGCTAGTATGTCGGCATAGGTTCAAATTTGAGTTAAACCGATGGAATCTCCCGAATTTTGGCAGGGTATCGAGCAGTTCAATCAAGAAGAGTTTTATGATTGTCACGATACCCTAGAGGCGATTTGGATGGATGCGATCGCGACCGAGAAAAATTTCTATCAAGGAATCCTACAGATTGCAGTAGCTTGTTACCATCTGGGCAATTATAATTGGCGGGGAGCCGTAACGCTTTTGGGAGAAGGGGTTCGTCGTTTGAGTTATTTTCAACCGAGTTATGCCAATATTGATGTCAGTACCTTAGTGAGTCAGAGCTACGAACTGCTCCAGCAATTACAACAGATTGAACCCGATCGCGTCCAGGTTTTCGTCGAAAATTTGAGTCAAAATCAGCCCTTTCCCTTTCCCAAAATTCAGATTTTTCAGGATTCGTGATATTTTGGTTTTTCGCCCCCCTAGCCCCCCAACTTTGAGGGGAAAGTTAAGATTAGTCTGATTCTGGTAAGTCCCCCAGAATTGGGGGATTTAGGGGGCAAGAACTGAAATTTTCGCGTTAAATGGGGTTTATAACTTTGCTTGTGTTGTAAACATCGCCTGTAAAACTAAGGCTGGATCGAGGTAGTTATTGGCGTATTTGAGTCCCCAATGTAAGTGTGGGCCTGTGGTTCTACCTGTCATTCCGACTCTGGCGATCCTTGCTCCTGCGGGAATCTCCTGACCCAGTTGTAGGACAATACCGCCCTCTCGATCCACTAGATAACGGGTGTTGCGATCGCTTTGCACCCTTCCCATGAGATGACAATACACGTGTTGCCAATCCCCTGATTGAATTTTGATCATCGTTCCACAGGCCGTATTATCCGATAATTCCACCACTTGACCCGTCCACCAACTACGGACATAACTACCCACAGGAGCGGCCAAATCTAAGCCGTAATGGAATTGGCTAGAACCATCGACGGGAGAAGAACGATAGCCGAAACCTGAAGTATAGGCTTGGAAATTTTCAACGGGAAAGGAGGCGTATTGCCAAGGATTTTGCTGTCGGGTTGCGGTGGGAGCATACTGAGCTTGCAAAGATTGGGGCAGAAACGCGCTGATACTACTAACGCTCAATAGGCTCGCGATCGCCCAAGTAAAGAATTCCCGTCGGGAGCAATGCGGTAGAACCCGTCCAAAATTCAGTTTTAGTTTCATACACACTCCTCACAGACGATCACACTTCAAAATTAATGTTCCCGTTCAGATAAAATCTGTTGTCAACTATCGTATCCTAATTCCATCAGGATAGGGAAAATTTGTTAAAAAAGCTTTAATTTTCCTAATGATCCTGGGGTTCTAAATAGGCGATCGCGGCTTCTAGAGGAGAAGAAAAATTGCGAGCAAAATCCGTAAACCAAAGCCCTTCACCTGAAAGGGGATCTAGATTTTTGAGCCATTCTTGAGCCTGTCTTTCTAAATTTGCTTTTTGGTGTTGCTGTTGTTGCTGTAACTTGATTTTTTCTGTTTGAACTTCGATTAATTCTTTTTGTTCAAAATCTCTTTTAACTCTGTTTAAAAGTTCTTCAATGTCGTTTGATTTGGCCGCATGAGAAGATGATTTTGGCACGCGATCGCCTTGGGAAATGGGTTGAGAATTATCTATAGCATCTAGCTCTGCTAATAGTTTATCAATAGATTTCATAGGATTACCTAAAAATTAAAAAGGATAAATGCCTTCATAAATATCTGCTAAATTTATTTCTATTCCCACTGAATCTAAAACAAAGTTAGCATTGATATTATCTAAAATTCGTAGTGTCCATTCATTTGTAGTAGTCTTTTGATAAACCATGACTAAGCAACGCTCTTGATCGATTAAGATATAATCTTTTAAAGAAGTAACGGAACGATAAAATTCAAATTTACGACCTTGATCGTAATCCTTGGTTCCTGGAGATAGCACTTCAAAAATTACCGCAGGATTAAGGATAGTGGTTTGAGTGTTTTCTTCGTAAATCGTTTCCCCAGCAATAATCATGACATCGGGATAGGTGAAAATATTAAACTCTGGAATTCTTAACTTTACATTTTCAATATAAGTCTGGATATTTTTTCCTTTAGTTGCAATCCGAATTGCTAGATAAATATTACCTACAATTACATTATGTTGGGTGGTTCCTCCTGCCATTGGTAAAATTTCTCCGTCAATAAATTCATTTCTGACTTCAGCATTTTCTTCTAATGCTAAATATTCGATCGCACTATAAACCCGTTCTTGAGTGAGCATGATTTCACCTCTAAACTGTTAAAATTCAGTAAACATTTCTAAATAGAAAAAACTAATCTGCGATCGCGTTCACCAAGACTTCGGAGAGGCTCATTTCCGACATATCATCCATTGTGATGGTATCGCAGATATCAAATTTAGCCCCCACCTCCTGAAGTTGATCATCCAAAGCTTTTAAAAATTTAGTCGCCCCACTATCGGAACCCACTTGAATAAAAGAAATGGCGAGTTCTTCATCCCGTTCTAGGCGGCGGGTGGTTTCAATAATAATATCAATGACAGAACGGCGGTCGTCAGGCTCTCCATCGGTAATCACGAGAATGGTTTCTCCCTCAGCCTTGGTTTGTCCTGCCTTTTTGCGTTGAAAATAATTATTGGTAGCATCGGTCAATACCATTGTTAAATTAGTCGAACCCGCAGTATCATTTTCCTGAAAAATTTGTTCAACTTTACTGGCGGTGACATCATCGTAACGACGAAAACGACTGGAAAAAACATAGATCGTAATGCCATCGGGATCAAATTGTTCACATTTGCGGGCAAGCGCAATGGTGGATTCCTTGGCTTCCTCCCAACGGCTACGACCTCCCCTTTGATCGGGAGTGGACATACTGCCGCTTTTATCAATGATTAAGGTATAGTCACGATTTTTCACGATTATGATTCCCAAAAATGCTTCTTTGGCTCCATTTTAACGGGTCTCTCAGCCTTTCTGGGTTAATGATTCATAAACTTTCATAACGAAATTAGGCAAATTCAATGCGATCGCGTCCTAATTTTTTCGCTTTAAAAAGGGCTTGGTCGGCCAAATTAATAAAATCAGCCATCCCCTCGTCATGGTCAGGAATCGTCGTCGCCACGCCGATACTGGTGGTCAGATATCGAGAGACAGGGGATTTTTTATGGGAAATTCTTTGAACCGCGATCGCTTGTTGAATTTCTTCGGCGATCGTTCTTGCTCCCATTTGGGACGTGTGGGGAAGCACAATCACAAACTCCTCTCCGCCATAGCGGGCAGGCAAATCGGTGGCCCGTTGACTGACATTTCGCAGAATGGAAGCTACTTTTTTGAGGCAATCATCACCCCGCAAATGTCCGTAGGCTTCGTTATAAAAGTGAAAAAAATCCACATCAATCAGAATCAAAGATAATAAAAAACTTCCCCGCAGACATCTCTGCCATTCTGCGGCAATATATTCATCAAAGCGACGACGATTCGCTATTTCCGTTAGCCCATCCAGAGAGGCTAATAATTCTAATTTTTGGTTCGCTTCTGTTAAGGCTTTTTCAATTCGTAATCGTTCATCTATTTCTGTTTTTAAGAGAGCATTTTGTTGTTGTAATTTTTGATAAAGTCTTTTCTGATTTAATTGATTTTCTACCCGAATTAACACTTCTTCTAACTGAAAAGGTTTGGTAATATAATCGATCGCACCAACCTGAAAAGCTTTGACTTTGTTGAATAACTGATCCGCCGCACTAATAAAAATCACAGGAATAGATTGATATTTTTTCTGTTTCTTGAGAGTTTTACAAACTTCATAACCATCCATGCCTGGCATATTGATATCCAATAAAATTAAGTCGGGTTCAATCACCTCTAGAGATTGGAGAGCAAATTCACCACTAATAGATTTTTTCACCCGATAACCCTGGGTCTGCAACATGGTAGAAAGGAGTCGCAGATTATCCGTAGAATCATCGACTAAAAGGATGGTTTCTGGAGGAAAAGAAGCGACACTATTCATGGGGCTTGGTGAGATTGAGGAGTAGATCTAAGCGGAAATTATCAACCAAATTAGTCAGACTTTCGACTAACAGTTCGTTGCCGACGGGAATTTGTTGAATCAATTTCCCAATGCGGTCTTCATCCATCTCACGAGCCGCTTGATGCACTTCGGAGATCCAATTTTGAGGCATCAATTGTAGAGATTCTGGGGTCAGGGAAAATTTAGATCCTTTCTGGTGACAAAGGGGATTATTTTTTCCTCGGTAACGATAACGAACGCCTAAATGCTGGGATATTTTTTCAAATAAGAGTTGCTTGCGGTAGGGTTTGGCTAGGTAATCGACACATCCCGCTTTGAGGGTCGCTAATTTGGAATCAGAGAAAGCATTAGCCGTTAACGCAATAATCACCACTTTCTCTCCGTTAGGTCTAGACTTAATGCGTCGAGTTGCTTCATAACCATCCATTACGGGCATGAGCATATCCATTAAAATTAAATCAGGTTGCCACTTTTTCCACATTTCAAAGGCCTCCTGACCATTATTAACAGTGCGAACCTCAAAACCAATGGGGGTTAATAAGTGGATTAAGACAATACCTTTGCCAATTTAGTCCAGAGAGTAGAGAAGACTTTAACGGTAAACTTTCTTTCAAGCGAGGCTTGGCAAAAGTAGTAATCCTAAAAAATTCCGTTAAGGTTTTCCGAAAGGTTTTTTTTAATGTATCCTTT
>JBEIFD010000085.1:0-9651 GCA_040382535.1 Merismopediaceae cyanobacterium | reverse complement strand
TTCATTCTTGCTTCTATGGTAGCGAGTTTTGACTCACTTGTTTGCTTTAGTCACCCCACCCTTGAGTAAATTAAGAGTGGGGAATCACACGACTTAGAAATTGCGTTTGATTTTATCTTTCTGGCTGATGAAGATCAGGGCGGCGGTAAAGGGGATAACCACGATTGCTGCACCTAAAACTAGGCTCCAGAGGAAATTGGCTAAGGTAGGAGTCATAAAAATTGAACCTTTTGCTTTTGATAGGCGTTTGTTAACTATTTTAATAGGCTTTGTTTACTTTTTTATAAATTTGATGGCAATTCGACGGTCGCATTTTATCCTTTTTTCTTGGTTTGATTGGGCGATCGCGGTTTTTCCTCCCGTCGAACAACTACGAGCCGAAGAATTCGTTTAATTGGGATGATGCCACCTACCAAGAGAAAATTAATTGTCAATTCTTGTCCGCTAATATTGCTCTTTATCCTAACCAGAGTTTACAATCACAGATAGAAACGTTACTTTACATTGACAAAAATATATGGCAGCCAAAGTTGAAATTTATACCTGGAGTTCCTGTCCTTTTTGCATTCGGGCCAAGGCTTTATTAAATAGAAAAAATGTGGAATTTACGGAATATTGCATTGACGGAGATAATGAAGCCAGAAACTTGATGGCGGATCGGGCCAATGGACGCAAGAGTCTTCCCCAGATTTTTATTGATGATCAGCATATTGGTGGCTGTGACGATCTCCATGCTCTAGAAAGCCAAGGAAAACTTGATCCTTACTTTACATTGACAAAAAACATGGCGGCTAAAGTTGAAATTTATACATGGAGTTCCTGTCCTTTTTGCATTCGTGCCAAGGCTTTATTAAACAAAAAAAATGTGGAATTTACGGAATACTGCATTGACGGAGATAATCAAGCTAGAAACTTGATGGCAGATCGGGCCAATGGACGCAAGAGTCTTCCCCAGATTTTTATTGATGATCACCATATTGGTGGCTGTGACGATCTCCATGCCCTAGAAAGACACGGTAAACTTGATCCTTTGTTGGCTGTTTAATCTCAATGAAACCTGGGATGTACCTGAAAAATCTAAAATTGATAGAAATATAAACCGTAGGGACAGAATATCTTGTGTCCTTAAACTTATGTTCCAAAAAGTATTTGATAAATTTGTAAATCACTTCAGTTTTTGGAAAAAAATTTAGTATTACAAAAAAACGCATGGACAAAGATTTATTACAGTCAATGCTCGAACAGAAATTGGTATTGGTGCAAAAACATCCTGATACTGATCTGTTTATTTATAACTATTCTCCCTTGGTTCAATATCAAAAACTTTGGAATGAGATCACCCTCATGACGAGGGGATTAATTCTCGACAAGGAAATGAATATTGTCGCCCGACCCTTTAAAAAATTCTTCAATTTAGAGGAACATTCTCCCGAAGAAATTCCCCAGGAAGCCTTTGATGTTTTTAATAAAGAAGACGGTTCTCTAGGAATTCTTTATTGGATTAATGATAAGCCCGCGATCGCGACTAGGGGAAGTTTTAGCAGTGATCAAGCCCTGCACGCTACCCAATTATTACGCGATCGTTATGGCCATACCTTTGATTCACTCAATCGGGGACATACCTATTTATTTGAAATTATTTATCCCGAAAACAGAATTGTCGTTAATTATGGCGACTTAGATAACCTCATTTTGTTGGCAGTTCTAGACTCTCAAACAGGTCAGGATTTATCGATTCCTGATATTGGCTTCCCCATCGTTAAAAAATTTGATGGCATTAATGATTTAAACGAATTACGAGAAATTGAAAAGGAAAATCAGGAAGGTTTCGTCATTCGCTTCAAAAGTGGATTTCGGATCAAAGTTAAATTCTCAGAATACGTCAGACTCCATCGTATTATTACCCAAACATCTAGCACCGTTGTCTGGGAAAATCTCGCCACAGGTAAATCCTTTGAAGAATTATTAGAAAAAGTTCCTGATGAATTCTATGAATGGGTTAAACAAACCAAAACAGAATTAACCCAGCAATTTGACGCAATTTTATTAGAAGCAAAATCTGCCTTTAAAACCTTTGAGACTCGTAAGGAAACCGCCGCCTATTTCTTAACTCAAAAATATCCCCATGTTATGTTCAAACTATTAGATGAAAAAGATCCTTCCGAGCTAATTTGGAAGATGATTAAACCTGAGCATAGTAAACCCTTTAAACTAGAAATATGAAACAAGTTATTATTACCAAAGGATTACCAGGAAGCGGAAAATCCACCTGGGCAAAAAAACTGATTGATAAAAATCCTAATCAATATAAACGTATCAATAAAGATGATCTGAGAGCGATGCTAGACAACTCCAAGCATTCTAAAGATGCAGAAAAATTTGTCCTCAAAATTCGGAATCAAATCATGTTAATGGCTCTCGAAGAAGGGAAGCACGTTATTATTGATGATACTAATTTGCATCCCAAACACGAAAGAACAATTCGGGAATTAACCAAAGGCATCGCAGAAGTTATTATTCAAGATTTTACTGATGTTGAACTTGAAGTTTGCATTAAAAGAGATCTTAATCGTCTCAATTCCGTCGGAGAAAAAGTTATTCGACAAATGTATAACGATTTTCTGGCTCCTAAACCAGAAGAAATTGTAGTGGATCCCACTTTACCCCACGCAATTATTTGTGACCTTGATGGAACCTTAGCTCTTTTGAATGGTAGAAGTCCCTACGATGCTTCAACCTGTGAAAATGATATTTTAAATTCCGTTGTGGATTCTCTCATTAAAGATAAATTAGTGTTATTAGTATCAGGTCGGGAAGATAAATATCGAGAACAAACGATTAATTTTTTAGATAAACATCAGATTAATTATGAAAAATTAATTATGAGAGAAACAGGGGATTTTCGCAAGGATTCCATTATCAAGAAAGAAATATTTGATACCCAAATCCGAGGTTTTTATAATATCAATTTTGTACTAGATGATAGAAATCAAGTCGTGGAAATGTGGCGACAGCTAGGATTAACTTGCTTACAGGTTGCTGAAGGTGATTTTTAATTGTTAAAATAAAATATTTATGAATCCAACAATATTTCGAGAAGATAGCTATCGTTTCTTTTTCTTCTCCCGTGAAGAACTAAGAATGCACGTTCATGTTTATTGTGGAGATGGAGAAGCGAAGTTTTGGCTCGAACCCCAAATTGAATTAGCTCGTAACCATAAATTATCTCGGCAACAACTTAAAACTATTGAAAAAATCATTGAGGAACGACAAAGTGAAATTAGAAACGCTTGGAAAAAACATTTTAACCGTTGAAGTTACTCATATATCCTCTCATGGAATATGGATACTTGCTGGAAATGATGAAATGTTTCTTGATTACGAAAATTTTCCTTGGTTTAAAGATGCTTCGGTTAAACAAATATTAAATGTGCAAGAACCTTCTCCTAATCATTTTTATTGGCCAGACTTAGATGTTGATTTAAGTACAGATATTATTGAAAATCCTGAAAGATTTCCCGTAAAGTCAATTCTATAATTTTGAAGAATAGAGAAAAGACCCAACAAGGTTATTATTTAATGTGCTGATCAATCTATAGAATGTGGGGCTAGACTCTATGAAACTTGCTTTTATTATCGATCGCCTTTCGCTGCTCGATCCCACCCATGATACCAGTGTCGCCATCATGGAAGCCGCCCAAATACTGGGTCATGAAGTTTGGGTGACGGAAATTCATCAATTGAGTGTGATTAATGGCAAAGCCTGCGCGTCATTACAACAGTTGTCCTTAAAGCCCGTTGAATTGCTAGAAGGGCGTTGGGTCGCGACTCCCGATTGGTATCAGGTTTCTGAGCCTGTGGTTCGCAATTTGGAAGAAATGGATGCGGTCTTGATGCGAAAAGATCCGCCCGTGAATGTGCGTTATCTCTATGTCACCTATATTTTGGATTTGATTGATCCCACTAAAACATTGGTGATTAATTCTCCCCAGGGATTACGCAATGCCAATGAAAAAATGTACACCTTTCAATTTTTGTCGGTCATGCCCGAAACGATGGTGAGTCAGGACAAGGCATTGATTCGGCAATTTGTGGATAAACATCAGCAAGCCGTTCTCAAACCATTGGGCGGAAAGGCAGGAGAGGGGATTCTTTTCCTAGAACCAGGCGATCGCAATTTCAACTCCATGATCGAGGTCAGCACCCAACAGGGACAAGAGCCAATCATGGTTCAACGATTTTTACCCGAAGCCAAAGACGGTGATAAACGCATCATTTTATTAAATGGTGAACCCATCGGCGCAGTCAATCGCATTCCCACAGGGCAAGAATTTCGCGGTAATATGGCGGTTGGGGGAAGGGTCGCAAAAACGGAAATTAGCGATCGAGAGCGAGAAATTTGTGCGATCGCTGGCCCCAAGTTAGTCCAAGACGGTTTGTATTTTGTCGGTATTGACGTGATTGGAGGCTACTTAACCGAGGTAAATGTCACCAGTCCCACGGGAATTCGAGAAATCGATCGCCTAGAAGGAGTCAGCCTGGGAAAAACAGTCATTCAGTGGCTAGAAACTTTTGCAAAATAATAACTTTCTCTCTCTAGAAAAGCTGGAATTTTAATTTAATTTAATTTAATTTAGCCAATCTATTGCCAATAAATAATCACACTCAACCCTTTTAGATCGTTAATAAATTATCACCTTCATTGTGTAGAGAAAATATCACAAAAATCTATTTTAAAAACAATTACGAGGATTTTTAAAACCTTTCATAAAAGCACTCATTCGTTGCTTCGGGGTTCCGTGATGTTGAACATCGTGATAATCGTAATCCCCCATCATTTTGGCGATAACCATTCCTTCTTCGAGATCTCCTGGCTCTAAGACCCCCACCCGATCCGTCGCCGCAAAGAAAACTCCCGCCAAACAATCTGCCTGAAGTTCCAAGCGAACGAGGGGAATATTTTGATTGAATAATCCCAACTGATTTTGAACCGAATGGCCATATTCATGGGCTAATCCATAATAAGCCGCCGCATCTCCTTGGCTATTGGCTAAACGAGTCATTCTAGGAATGTTGAGATGAATTGTGTTGTCTTGGGCGCAATAATGGGCTAGTTCAGAAGGGCCGCAGGGAGTCCGCACCACTCGCTGATGGGGATAAACGACGGGATAACGGTATGGAATTTCCATTGTCCTAAAAAAAGATCCCCAAAAGGTATCCAGGGCATCACTCACAACTTCTAGGGTTGCGTAATCCCATTCAGCAGAGGCGGGCTTAACAACCGTTGAGAGAAATACTAGGGCAATTAATCCACTCACCAAAGATTTTTTCATAGTATATTTTTGCAACTTTTGTAATGTTTAACTTGGCGTGATTAAGAAAGTAAAAGAGTTATTAATTTCTAAAAAGTAGAATATTATCCTAACAGATTAAATTCTAACTTTGCTAAGATGCAGGAGTTTTTGTTCTTTCGACCTACGTTTTTTCAGCAAAATTCTGTCCTGTAAAGACTTTAGCTTTTTCCATGCGTTATAATCAAGCAAGTTGCTTTATTAACGTTGAGTTCTAATTTGCTGATAAACTATACATCAGAATGACTGAAACCTAGATTATCGAGAGTTAGAGCTTCGTTAATACAGACTATAAAAAATTTTAAGGGTGATATTTAAACAATGATTGATACGATTCAGGTGAAAAATATTCGTTGCTATGGTTATACGGGGTTTTTGCAAGAAGAACAGATTTTGGGACAGTGGTTTGACGTTACTTTGACTCTTTGGGTTGATCTATTGCCCGCAGGAAAAACTGACCAACTTACCGATACCGTTGATTATCGTCAGGCGATCGCCCTGGTTAAACAGTTGGTCTCCCATGAAAAATTTGCCCTCGTGGAACGACTCACCCAAGCGATCGCCGATGCTGTTTTAACCCTCAACCGAGTAAAAAAAGTCCGAGTCCAACTCACCAAGGTTGCGCCCCCGATTCCCGACTTTGGGGGACAGATCGTGATTGATATCACCCGCGATCGTTCAGAAGTACAGCCCGACTAATCTTTAATTATTACAAGCTGTAAAGAGGGTGTTATAAATCTTGGAGCAAGTGGGAAAATTTAAAGTAGGGATTAAGCTTGTTAATCCTAAAAAATTACGGTGTGAGACTACTCATTGATCGGTTACAAGCAATAGTCAAAGCGTCAAGTGAGTTTACTGAGAAAAGGATAAAATTATCCACTTTTCAGAGGTTCTAAAATTCCTTTCCTGATGATCACTAAGAGAGTTTAATTCAAATAATTTATACTCTAAAATTTAAGGATCATTTCTCAGTACGGAATGGGCGATTTTCCCAAAAAATATTTACTATTACCTTCATTTATTTTAACTAATTTTTTTATTTAGGAGATGATGTAATTATGTTTTGGAAAACAAGACAAATAGGAGGAGTTGTCTGGCAATATTTGAATCAGCCCATTTTTGCTTCAAAACAACAGGCAATTTGGAACCCAAACCATTTTTGGTATGCGTATCAAATTCAACTCCTAGAACACTGCTGGCAGATTAGTGGTTCAGAAAGCCATTCTAATTCCTGATGATATAAACTTGATCCTACCAAACTAAAACCTCTCACCGCGACTCAATGGAATCAAAGCGATCGCCCTTAGTTTTTCTCTTTAGCAGACTAGGACGGAGAGTCTCTGTGTCTTTTACTAAGCAAAAGCTTCTTAAATCGTGTCTTTTCACATTTGATTTTGTTGTGCGAGTCAACTCCTCCACCTGATTTTCAGACAAGCATTGATTTGATTGATGCCAATTTAAGTTAAAATAAGCCAGATGCTGGAGAGGTGGCAGAGCGGTTGAATGCGGCAGACTCGAAATCTGTTTTAGGGAAACCTAACGGGGGTTCGAATCCCCCCCTCTCCGTTGATATTTTAGATTGATGTTTTGTTGGATAGAAAAGCGTTGTCAGTTCAATTTAAACGCGATCGCGAAAAATTTAGTTTAATCAAAATTTATGAGCGCGGAAATTATTTGTGTCGGAACAGAACTTTTGCTAGGCGAAATCTTGAATAGTAACGCTCAATTTTTAGCGGAAGAACTTGCTCAATTAGGCATTCCTCATTATTATCAAACCACCGTCGGCGACAATCCCCAACGCATCCATCAGGTGATTGCTACTGCGATTCAACGCTCTTCTATTCTCATTTTTACTGGCGGCCTCGGCCCGACCCCTGATGATTTAACGACTGAGGCGATCGCGGATTTTTTTGAAACGCCCTTAATTGAACGTCCCGAAATTATCGCCGATATTACCAAGAAATTTACCCGTATTAACCGTCCTATTGCTGAAAATAACTATAAACAGGCTCTTTTACCCCAAGGAGCAGATATTTTAGCCAATCCCACGGGAACCGCGCCAGGTTTAATTTGGCAACCCCGTCCTGGCATTACCCTTTTGACCTTTCCAGGGGTTCCCTCAGAAATGAAACGGATGTGGAAAGATATCGCCGTTCCCTACCTCAAGAGCCAGGGTTGGGGAAAGGAACGCATCTATAGTCAGGTTTTGCGGTTTCGAGGAATTGGGGAATCATCCCTCGCTGAAAAAGTTACGCCTCTCTTTGAACTCAAAAATCCGACCGTCGCGCCCTATGCTGCCCTGGGGGAAGTCCGTCTGAGAGTTTCTAGTAAAGCAACCTCCGAAGCCGAAGCTCTAGCAGCCATTGAACCCGTAGTGACTCAAATTCGAGAGATTGCAGGATTAGATTACTTTGGACAAGACGAAGAGACGATCGCCTCTGTGGTGGGTAAATTATTACTCGAAAAAGGACAAACCGTCAGTGTGGCAGAATCCTGTACGGGAGGGGGTTTGGGGGGAATGTTTACCGAAGTCCCAGGCAGTTCTGGCTATTTTTACGGCGGGATTATTGCCTACGACAATCAGGTAAAAATTAAACTTTTGGGCGTAAATCCTGAAGATCTCGCAACCTTTGGAGCAGTCAGTCCTGAAGTTGCTGAACAAATGGCCCTGGGTGTTAAACACGCTCTCCAAACGGACTGGGGACTGAGTATCACAGGTATTGCTGGGCCAGAGGGCGGAACGGAGAGTAAACCAGTGGGACTCGTTTATCTTGGCATCGCTGATCTCCAGGGAAACGTCGAAAGCCTCAAGTTTCAATTTGGAGACACCAGGGGAAGGTCAGGAATACGCTACCTCAGTGCTTCAAATGCCCTCGATCAACTGCGACGGAGATTAGTAAACCACGTCTAAACCCGTAGTTTTGAAGATCGCCCCCTAAATCCCCCAATTCTGGGGGACTTTGAAACCCATAAATACAGAACGGTTTCCTCCAAAGTTGGGGGGCTAGGGGGGCTGAACTAAATTTGTAACCATTTAGCTAAGATTTCTGGCAAAGGTAACAAGATCATCACTAAAATTGCCATTGAAAATATTCCTAAAAAATCTCGCCGATTATCCAATTCCGTTACGTCATTGAGCGCAGGTTGATCACTGACGGGCATTAATAATAAAAGAATCGCCCAGAGAAAATAATCCCGTTCTACAAAGGCCAAGATAATCATGCCAATTCGTGCAATTTGACCGATCGCGATCGCCGAACGTTGACCCAACATGGCATGGATAATATGTCCCCCATCAAGTTGACCAACGGGCATCAGGTTAAGAGCCGTCACAATCAGCCCGATATAACCCGCGATCGCCAGGGGATGGAGATCGATCGAAGTTCCTTTGATAAAGGTTGCGCCCATTGCTAATTTACTGATCAGGGCGAATAGTAAAGAAAAGCGGGGATCAAGGGCATTAAATTGAAGCATGGTACTTTTTTCTGACAAAGGAACCACTTCAGAGAGGGATAAACCCCAGAAAAGTAGGGGCAAGGCAATCACTAATCCCCCCAACGGCCCCGCGATCGCGACATCAAAGAGGGCTTTACGGTGGGGAATCGGCGATCGCATTTGGATAAACGCGCCAAACGTACCGAGAAAAAAGGGAATCGGGATGAAATAGGGTAAGGTCGTGCGGACACGATAATGAACGGCGGTGAAATAATGGCTCAGTTCATGGACTCCCAAAATAGCAATTATCCCAAAACTATAGGGCCAGCCCTGAAATATCACCGTCCAATCGTCTTGGAGTTGTTCGGGTGTAATCCCGCTCATTTCCGCGCCCACCAGAGTCGTGGTGAGAATGGTGACGAGTAATAAAAAGGTGGCTAACCAGGGTCGAGTGAGAACTTCTGGAGTTTTTTCTTCCGCAACTTCTGTGTTGGGATTGGGAATCAGGGCGAAAAAGGGTTGTCCCTGTAAGCTTTCTTGAAATAACACTAAAAAGCGATCACCGAAAACGCCTTCCACATTTTTTTTGATGCGATCGTAGGCGGTTTCGGGAGCCGTTTGCAATTTGCCACGACAGAGAATTGCCTGGGGTCGATAATCCAATTGCTGGAGATAATAAATACCAAAGGGAAAACAATCTCGTAGGGATTTTTCTTCAGTCGCATTGATAGGGCGAACTTTGGCCGCATCCGTTGAACTGGTATCAGAATCGTTGGTATTTTCCCCCAAAATTGAACTATTTTCTTCAGAGGTGGGAACAATTCGTCCTTTTTGAACTAACCACCAATACAAACCAGGGCAAATC
>JBEIFD010000084.1:0-9664 GCA_040382535.1 Merismopediaceae cyanobacterium | reverse complement strand
ATGTCCTTTTTATAATCAGATCAGTGGCAAATTAGATATTGGTGGCCATCGGGTTCAAGTTAAAGAAGAGTACCGACAAAATTGTATTACAGCTATTGATGATCTCGTTGATAAATTATAAGTTTTATCGCTAATTAAATCGCCATTTTGGGATTAGCGCACTCACTTTATGGTAGTTAAGTGTGATCGTGTAATCGCTTTTGTTGAGATGCGATCACTTTTCGTAATGGGTGAGCATTATTGTGGTAAAGTGCGATCGCTTTTTAGTCTTATTGTAAAATAGTAATATTGGAATTCTTTTGTCAATCCATTATGATAGAACTACTTGAACAAGCCATTTCAAAAATAAAGACCCTGCCATCCGATCAACAAGAAGCGATCGCGACTCTGATTCTAGAAGAAATTGAGGAGGAAACACGATGGGATCAATCCTTTGCTCGTTCACCCGATTTATTAGCCGAACTTGCCGCAGTAGCCATGACTGAATACCGACAAGGCAAAACTCAAGAACTCGATCCAGAAACCTTGTGAAATCCCAAACAACTATTCAGTTTCGTAAACAATTTGCCGATCTTCCTAAACAAATTCAAGAACAAACCCGTAAAGCATATCGACAATTTCAAAATGATTCCAGTCATCCTAGTTTACGATTCAAAAAAGTTCATTCTCAACTACCCATTTATTCTGCTCGAATTAACAAAGATTATCGAGTAGTTGGTCAGCTAGAAAAAGATACTGTAATTTGGTTTTGGATTGGCTCTCATGCTGAATATGATTTACTCTTGAATCAGATTTAAGGCGATCGCGTTTTAGTCTTATTGTAAAATAGTAATATTAAAAATATTTTGTAAATCCATCATGACAGAATTACTTGAACAAGCCATTTCAAAGATGAAAACCCTGCCGTCCGATCAACAAGAAGCGATCGCGTCTATCATTCTAGAAGAAATTCAAGTAAATCAAGAATGGAATCAATTTTCCTTAGAGCAAGCCATGAGAGGCTTAGAAAATGATAACTTACCTGAATACACCGAAACCGACCTGATCGAAAAATGGCAATAGCAGGGCAAATCGTATTATTTAAGTTTCCTCAAACAGACCTTACTGTTGGAAAACTTCGTCCTGCTCTTCTTATCAAACTTCTATCCAATGGTTATGATGATTGTCTTGTCTGTATGATTTCTACGAAAACAGGTCAAGAAATACTTGGTCTTGATGACGTTATTTCACCCAATCACTCTGATTTTGTAAAAACAGGTTTAAAGTCAGAAAGTGTTATCAGAGTTTCACGTTTAGCCGTAGTTTCAGAAAAAATATTACTAGGCAATATAGGAGAAATTTCAAGTCAAAGATTAGAACGAATTAAAAGAAACTTAGCTACCTGGATTATCGCTAATTAAAAGTAATTATTTTTTAGAAAGCGATCGCGTTTGTATTAGGATAAAGTGCGATCATCATAAAAATCAACTAAAGCTACAGTAGAAACATTTCGTCAACAATAACTGTCGAAAAAATTCAAATATAGAGGAATAAATTATGACCTTAGCTGATATCCTTCCTAATGCTCGTAAACTGTCGGCAGTTGAAAAACTTAAACTGATCCGTATCTTAGCCGAAGATTTAGACACTGCTGAAAATATTTCCCCTTTAGAGCCATTCAAAACCTATGAGTTACCAACTCCTTATGATAGCTTTGGAGCTGGAGAAATTTTAATGAAAACCCTTAAACATGATTCCAAAAATGATTAACTTATGCTATTCAAATATTCGACCACAAGTTCAACTCAAAATGAGTTTGATAGCCTACCAAGAATGCCACTCATCTTAAAGCGAGATAATCAGAAAATTGAAGCTCTTGGTTTAGTAGATAGTGGGGCAACAGTGAATGTTCTTCCTCATGGTATTGGACTTCAGCTAGGTGGTACGTGGGATGATCGTAAAGCCATCATTCAATTAGCAGGTAATCTTGGGAATCAAACAGCAATTCCTTTCACAGTGATCGCTTATATTGGAGAATATTCACCGACGGAATTAGTTTTTGCCTGGGTAAAAAATCCGAATATCCCTCTAATTCTTGGGCAAACAAATTTTTTCATGGAATTTGACGTTTTCTTTTATCGTTCCCGATTAGAATTTGAAATAAAACCTAAATCATAAGGCGATCGCGTTTGGATTGGGATAAAGTGCGATCGCGTTAAAAACTAATCAGAATAAATATCTCGACGATGACTCACCTGATGAATCCTTATAAAGTCATCACTCTGTCGGTAAACTCTACACGACGCATTACCAATTTAGTCGTAATCTTTGAGCAACTTGTTCCGCAGAAATCCCCCGCTTTCCATTTTGAGTTTGCTGTAAAGAATCAGCTAGAGATTGAGCAACTTCTGGCTTGAGTTGTTGATCGATATCAGGATCACTTAATAGAGATTGAACTGTTTCCGTAACAGTCTCCTGAATCAGAAACTTAAAATCCTCAATACTTAGGTCTTTAACTTGCATTATGTTACCCACAACTCGTTATTCCGACTATAGCATCGTTTAAGGAATGCGATCGCGTTTGTATTATGGGAAAGTGCGATCGCCAAACTCAAAATCAAGTAAAATAGTGGAATAATCAGGTAGCCAGGGGTCAAGTCGTGGAAACTCAAGAACTGAAAATATTAATCAAAGAAAGTGTTCGAGAAGTCTTGCGAGAAGAAAGATTTATGCTTTGCAATACTCTAATGCCCTACATCAGCGAAACCGAACAAAAAGAAATAGAAACTGAATTAGGTTCTCCTTCAGATTATGAAGATGATGAATTAATTGACATGACAGACTGGGTAAAAAATGGCGGTCAAATTTCGTAAACAAGCAGTTAAATTTTTACAGAAGGCAAATTCTGAAGATGTTACCAAAATTCAGAACCAACTCAATCAACTTTTGATAGCGATCGAACAACAAGGCATTATTCCCTTCACTGACTTGGATATCAAAAAGATGAGAGGGGACTGGGAAGGATTTTATCGGCTTCGAGTGGGAAAAATGCGAGTTATTTTTATCGTTGATTTTCATTCTTCTCAATTAGAAGTCTATACAATTGGCGCGAGAGGAGACGTTTACAAATAAAATTCTTATCTCTAAGGCGATCGCGTTTGGGTCGGGATAAAGTGCGATCGCTTTTTGGGAGGTGCAGGAGAAAGCGGCGATCGCACTACCCAACCGAGAATATAAGGTGATTGCAAATCAGTTCAATACATAGAAAAGCGATCGCAATTTAAGTCAATACATAAAAAAGCGATCGCAATTTAGTTCAAAACATAAAAGTGATCATACTTAGTCTTATCGCTTACGATTTATTTGAAGCTGTAAATAAAATAAGAGAAAACACACCAAAAAAGATTCCAACCATTTCAATAGAATTAAATTTTTCTTTAAAAATGATAAAACCAATAACTAAAGAGCAAAAAGCTTCTAGAAAACCACAAATAATAGCAGCACTAATTAATTGTTCGCGTAATAGTGTTGGGACAAAAAAGATTGCTGCCAAGAAATATCCTATTAAGGATGTAAAAAAGTACAAAATTTCGTGATTTTCTGACCTATATTTGGCAAAGTAATCACCAAAAATAATTCCTATTGCACTAAATATCAACAAAAAATGACAGGAATAAAAGAGGTAAATTTGAGGTATAAATTCATGAAATTTTATTGATATAGTTTATTTTTATCATGAATAAAATGCTAAACATAAGAAATTAATGCTCGCTTTTTTATCTTCAACGATAAAATTTAATCAATATTCTCATAACATTTATTAAAATGATATAGAAAAAATTAACTATTATTATAAAACCACATAGCAATCTGATTTAATGACTAAGAGTGTCTAACTTATAACTGACTTATGACTACTTTTATTCTAACTTTTACATTGAAATCGAATCTTCATGATCCGATCATTAGGATTACTGACTTCTTTCTGATTTATGACTACCTTTGTTTTAATTTTTACCTTAAAATAAGTCCGTTAAACTTAAAATTGCATCTTCAGGATCTGATCGCTAAAATTAATCAAATGTAACGACTTCCTTAGCCAAGATGTTTTTAGAATAATGATTGACAAAAATGTGCTCGCAATTTAGTTCAAGAGATAAAAAAGCGATCGCCGTGGGTAGCAGCGTAAAGCGGGACACTTTGATCTGGGTCTTGCCTAGTGAAAATGACTGTAAGGCTTACTCTGTTGGACAAAAGCTAAAACCCTTTCAGGGTAGGCTGTCCCGTCTTAAGTTGGTACCCATCGCCGTTATTAAAAACTTAAAAAGCGATCGCCGTTTAGTTGAAGATATAGAAAAGCGATCGCAAATCAGTTCAAGACCTAGAAACGCGATCACCGTTTAGTTAGAGATAAGGGAAGATGATCGCACTAATTTTGCTTAGAATTTAGAAAACTTTCAACAGTTTGAGCAATTTGGGGATCTCCATTAATCCAACCTAATGGTGCAAGATGTTTACCTCGTAACTTCTTTGTTTGAACTAAACGTTTGTCTATATTTTTCAGCAACCATTTAACGGTAGGTGCCGCAACTCTTGTATCTTCTTCAAAAGAAATCAAGCTGGTTAAGTTAAATACGCTACTTTTCTTAATAAGACAAAAAGTTTCTTTCTGAGAAGGCTCAACTTTAATACCAATACTATTTAAGAATTTTTTAAAATTGGCAAATTTACCATTACGAAATAAGGGAATTGCACCTTCAAGACCTTCAATAGCTGGTGCCATTAAAATAGAGCTTTGATTATCAAGAGATATGGTATTTAAATCTATCTCTGCCAGAGACAGTGCTAATTTTTTTTGTTCCTTGAGAGAAATACAATTACTTTCCAGTAATTTTTCTACAGGTTCTTTTTTTAGCACAACTTTATCTTTTACATTGGTTAATAATTCTAGTAAGGCAATATATTTACATCCTAAACTATGACCTAACCAAAAAAAATTACCAGATTTTAATGACAAACATTCTTCTTTTGAATTCAAATATTCTTCATAGAGAGTACAATCATAGTCTCGATATTTTGCTTCAAATAACATGGCTTTTTGAAGATTTTCTTGATCTTCTACTAAATTAATAGCGACTGACCAATGACGGAAGCTAAAACGATAAGGAAGAGCAACAATAGTGTAACCCTTTTCAAACAAATTTTTTAGTAAATAACGATAGAAAAAAGTTGGAAATGTACCAAAAAAAGCACCACCAATAAAATAAATAATGCCAATGGGTTTAGGGTGAAGGGCCACCCAACTAAAATTCAAAGGAAGAAAGTGAAAGTCAAGTGATTTAGTCATTTTAGCGATCAAGTTTCAATTAACTGAGATTTATTTGTCTTTAATGATGAAAATGGACAAGGGGATTGAAAGAAAAGCCAAGAAAGCATTAAACACTCTCTTGGCTCCAATTATTTAGAAAGTATAAAGAGCATTTTGAGCTGTTGGTAAAGCATAAGCTTGTTGGGCATAAACTGCTGGAGCTAAAGCTCCGTCATTCGTTGCATTAGCCATACTAGCGATTTTCTCCAACTCTAAAAAAGTTCCTCGAATTTGAGGAGAACAAAGAATAAGAGTGCCAACAGAAGAGTCAATACTAATCAAGCCGCGTAACTCATAGCTAAATTCTTCGTCAACTTTATCAAATTCACGAAGAGGAGTAACGTCGGGTTGCAGAAGAAATAGTACAGTTCCCAATGGAGGAATATCAAAGCTTGCCTTTGCTTTCGCTTCATTTTCAATTTTAAAATTAGGGCTAAACAATGGGGTCGCTCCCACAATGCTCAAAAAAGCACCAACTGGCCCAAAATTTTTACTCCCAGTAGGAACAATTCCACCTCCATTAAAATTACTTGGCCCATCCGTATTGGGATTGGCAGTCAATTCTAATTCAATAGATGTAATGGCATTAGTGTAATTGGATAGTGTTAAGAAGTAAGCTTCAATTGAAATAGGATTGGGTAATCCAGGAGGGGCAACGCTAGGGGGAATAAGGGGTTGAACAATAAGTTCAAAAGAGGATAGAGGTTTCATTTGGATACCATCGTATGTGTATAAATGTCGATATTGATCAATCAAGAGTTTGTCCTTAAACCATTTCATTGACTGTATTTGGCTCGGTTTCTCTTGTTTTGATCTGACATCTTCATTAAACTGCACTGCTATCTGACTTCAAACCTGAGAATATCTAACTTCTTTCTGACTTATTATTACCTTTGTTCTGACTTTTCTTAGAATAAGACCGTTAAAATTAAAAACGCGCCTCTATACCCCGATCGCTGAGAGTCTGACTGGCCTTTAAACGAAAAGGTTTTCCCAGCTAATATGTTTTTAGGATACTAATTAACAAAAGTAGAATCGCAGTTTAGTTAAAGACATAGAAAAGCGATCGCCCTATAAAAAGAAAAAAGAGCGATCGCACTATAATATCTATAACGGCTTCATTCTATTGAGCGATTATTTCCTGTTTCCAGTCCTCAAAAATGGTGGTATCTTCAAACAATTCTTGTGGGCTGATTGTTGCATTTGGTCTGGTCAAAATTCCTTTATCGCGGTATTCAACCTGTTCATCTAAAGCATAGGCTGCCAGTTCACTACAAATCCATTTGTCATGTTCATTTAAGATTTTTGTGAGAGTATCCTCAAGCTGACCCTTCAAATAAGTGTCAAAAAAACGTCCTAAAAAGGTTCCAGATAATGCTTGAGATGAGATTAAGTTAAAATCATACTTTTTGCCGATTTCTGGTATGAGAGTTTGGACAATTCGATCTGCAATAAAATCGGTTAAATTGTTAGGTTTGCGAAAAAAGATTTGGCAATGTTTATCTTGAAAATATTGCTCTAAATTTGCCCGACGTACTCCTGTTGTAGCATGGGCTTTTATGCACTCATTTTCTCCTGTTACAACTAGAGCATGAGTCGCATTAATATCACTAATTTTTGACCAGCGTGTAAAATAGGCGATACCTTAAGAGATTATATTCTTGTTATTATAGGTAAAGCCAATGTAGCCTTTTTTATATTTTGTCCGTAAACTGGATTGACTGATTCAATGTTAAATTTAGTAGTCATGGTTATTCTTTCCTGGTTAATGTATAGGATGGGAGGGAGAGTAAATATAAGAAATGGCAAAAAGAATTATCTAGGTGTTTTACATGGGAGTAAAACAGTAAGAATAGGTTGGGTTGACGAAAGGATACCCAACCTACAGATCGGCGATCGCACTATTGTAGAAAACGTATATTGTAATTGATTGGAGGTTTTGTAAAATCTTCCATAGGCTTAACTTCAGAATTCGTCTGAGTTTTAGATGTTGGTTCTTTTGTTTCGTTAGATGGAGACTCTTTTTGATCCGATCCGCTGCTTCCATTATATTTTTCCAATACAGAGAGAAGAGTACGGCAAGGGAGTAAGCCGCCGAGTTTTTCATCATTGAATGCCTCATCTGCAAATGCCTTACCCGCATTACCCTTTTTATCGAAACGATTATAAAGTTCGAGGCAGGCATTGAACTTAGACTGAAAATTGATCAATAAAATATTTTCGACTCTTTTTGTCTCATACATATTTCTCAATTCTGTATACTTTTGGCAGAAATCACGTAAATAATCGCCTATAGGTAAGGAGAGTCCTACAGAAACGCCATAGTTCCCCACGCCTGAATTAGCCGAGGCATAGGGGTCATAAGATTGGTTTGCCCAATCATTGGCTCGACCAGCAAAGCCACTAATATTAAGAGATGGAGACGGACAGCTAACGGAACCATCGATTTGATATTTGCCTTCAATCGAAGGCGTGGAGCCAAAGTTGGTCAAGCTAGGGCTACGACCGTAGTTCACGCTTTGGGCAACACAGGCACCAGAGGACGCGAGGAAAAGGGCAAGCGATAATGAGGAGAGAGCCGAGGATTTCATAAAAAGTACACATTCCAAGAAGAAAAAATAGATGGAAAAGAAGCGGGTGGGAGAAAGTACTCTCAACCGAGACATGAGAATGCAGAATCTAGATTTGGCATTTGGTAAGGGCTTTCCGAAAGTTCTAGAAAAGCCCTAATGCCTAAAAAGTGTGATTTCAGAAACTTATTTATCGTTGAAAGGTGGGAGTGGATCAACTGGCTTCAGAGGATCATCACCGAAGGGGTTTGATTCTAACTCTGATTTATTTTCGTCAGTTTTTTCCACCGATGAGGACTTGAACGACTTGAGATTAGATTTTTTTTTATCCGAATTATCGCTGGGGGATTTGCGGTTTAATTGTGTCATGGTACAACCTCTACGTTTATCAAATTTGTGTGGACTAATTTTTAAATCATCAAAGCCCTTGTTTGAACTCTATATATTCATAAAACTCCACTGCTACCTGACTTCAAACCTGAAAACACCTGACATCTTTCTGACTTATGACTACCTTTGTTCTGACTTTTACCTTAGAATAAGACCATTAAACCTAAAACCACCCCTCCATGCCCCGATCGCTGAGAGTCCAACCCACCCAACTAAACCGCGTCAAACTAGCCCTCCAACGAAACGGCTTCCCCAGCCAACGCGCCCTCGCCGAAGAAGTTGGACTATCTCTCGCCACCGTCAACAACTTCCTCACAGGCAAACCCGTTGACTACACCACCTTTGAAGAACTCAGTCGTCAACTGGGCCTCGAATGGAAAGACATCGCCAACCTCGACTTTGAAGCCAAATCCCCCACAAAACCCCAAAGCCTCGAATTTTTTGACACCGAACCTGATAATTCCCCACCCTACCCCAACGGCGCAGTCCCCCTCGGTTCCTCCTTTTACCTCGAACGCAAACCCGTCGAAGCCCAGATCAAACAAGAAATTAGGAAACCAGGAACCCTAATCCGTATCAAAGCACCGAGGGAAATGGGCAAAACCTCCCTACTCCTGAGAATCTTAGAATTTGCCAAAACCCAAAACTACCACACCGTCAGCCTCAATCTAGATCAAGTCGATCGTGCCATCTTGAACGATCTCAATCAATTTTTGCGCTGGCTCTGTGCCAACATTGCCCGACAACTGCACCTCAAACCCCGCCTAGACGAATATTGGGATCAAGACTTAGGCAGTAAAATAAGCTGTACCTCCTATTTTGAAGACTATTTACTAAAATCTGTTGAAAATCCCCTCATTTTAGCCTTAGACGAAGCCCACCAAATTTTTGAACATTCCGCCGTTGCCCAGGACTTTTTACCCCTATTGCGATCGTGGTACGAAGAAGGGAAAACCTCACCCCTCTGGCAAAGACTTCGTCTGGTCATCGTCCACTCCACAGAAATCTACGTCCCACTCCAGCTTAACCAGTCTCCCTTCAATGTTGGATTACCGATTCAGTTAAGTCACTTTTCCCAGGAAGAAGTTAAAAAATTAGCTCAATGCTACGGTCTGGACTGGGAACAGGGAGAACATTGTCAACAATTAATGGAGATGGTGGATGGGCATCCCGCCTTGGTACAGATCGCTCTCTATCACCTCAGTCGTCGAGAAATGACCCTAGAGCATTTGTTAGCAACTTCTGCTACAAATGTCAGCATTTATACCCATCATTTACAGCGACACTGGTTACATCTCAAAGACTATCCCGAATTATTAACAGCCCTCCACTCAATTTTGCCAGGGATTGAACGAGT
>JBEIFD010000083.1:0-9699 GCA_040382535.1 Merismopediaceae cyanobacterium | reverse complement strand
TGATCCGTATATTCACAATCATCGCCTTATTCCAATCCAAAAGTAAATTATCGTTAGTGTCAGGAATTATTCGCGCTGGGTCAAAGACAAAAAACCGAGCCTTACTGCATAAGGGTTTCAGAAAGCCTAACTCTAGAGTGCGAATAAATAAAGACACCAACAAATTATCTGCCAAGTTTGTGAATTTTTTGTGTAGCTCCTTGTTTTCAACTTAATAAAATATTAGATGGAGTGTGATCTGTCACCACTATTCTTTATCGTCAACTTAATCAATATCTGATTACCAGGGATTACCAATGACAGTGAAAGCCGCCCAGTAGTAGGGGTGAGATAGATCAATCTTGATAGAGGTTTTGGGGTCGGGAGTTGCGGTATTGCTTTGCGATAGGAGGTGTCTGCGAATCATAGCCACTTGTGTCTGACGTAGAGCTTCGGCTTTAATGGGGGCGGACTTGAGTTGTTGATAAAAATCAACCATAAGATCAAGTGTTCCGATATCACTGATAGACCATAAACTGGCGATCGTTGCCTTTGCACCTGATTGAATGGCCAGTCCTGCAAAACCGAGTTCTGCGTTCGGATCACCCAATGCTGTTTGGCAAGCACTTAAAACTAACAGTTGGAGAATAGGAAAACCTAAGCCTAAGTCGGGTAAATCATTCAAATAAAGTCGGCTATTCCAAAACTGAATGTAAGAAGTATTCACTGAACCAGGAGACAGCTTGGCATGGGTTGCCAGATGGATAATGCCAAAGGAAGCGGCCGATCGCCGTGCTTTTAGGTTTGCTAGGGTAAAGTTTTGATTGAGCCAGGATTCTCCCCGCCAGAGTTTGTTAATGGTCGCTAACTCAGTCGGAACAGCAGGTAAGGGGGATTGATTCTGAAATTGGGAAGCTCCCATTGCCAACACTTTTTCGCCAGCAAGACGTGCAGAATTTTGATCGAGCAAGTTAAAGGCAGGAATAATCGCAAGGCTGTATTTTTCAATCAAAAAGTGATCTCCATCGTGTAGGGCGGCCAGGGGAAGGCTGCGTAGCCCCCCACCTAGACAAAAAAGTAAGGTGTCAATCTGTTGCGCTTTCAGTTGGGGTTGTAGGGGAGCAATAATCCATTGGTAAAGCTGCTGGGCAACGGGTAAGTAGGTTGAAGGCTGAGAACTAGCGTTTGTGATGCCTAATTGAAAGCTTTTGATAGTTTTGGTCAGAAGTTTGCGATTTGCGGCCGTCACCCGTTGATGACTAAGTTTGCCCGTGGGAAGAACCAGCATCAACTCCAAGTGATCAGGAGTGGAGATTGCGTAAACGAGGGCCGTTTTTTTTCCCGTGAGCCGAGCAATTCGTTGGAGGCTGTAGCCAATCTGAGTGGCACTGAGTAGCCGACTGGTCAACTGCCCTTGATAATAATCTTCAAACTGTTTTTTCCAGCCCAATTCAACTTGCTGGATGGCGGCCGCAATGTCCTTGTCATCGAGAGTTTGCGAGAGCTTTTGGAGATCGAATTTCAGGGCAGAGGACGTTTCTGCGGGCGGTGTATTAGGAACCTGGGACACGGGCATTGCTTGGAGGGAAGTCTCCCCCAATTCATGGGGCGGCAACGATCCGACAATTATCCAGCCCAGTACCAAAAGAAGGAGGAGAAGCCAGCGAATCAGTTTCATGGCGGTAAACGTTTTTGTTAGAGTCGAAAAAATAATTAGTTTTTTGTAAAATTTGCTACTTAATAATAAAAGGGAATTCCCCTATTGATGCTGAATAATTAATACACAGAGCAGATAACTAACTCGTCCACACGTCCTGCCACTTCACAATACCCTGATTGACTAAAATCCAACGACGGCCGACTAAATTTTCATAGACTGGTCGTTGATTATCTCGACGCATGGCGTATTTATAAGTAATCGCTTTTCCTGCACTTTCATTAAAAGGAATTTCACCAAACCAAGTATTCGCATTAATGTATTCCAAGGAATAAGCTTTATGAATATCCCAATTGCCTAATTCGGGGCAATCTCCCGTCACCACGAGAGTTTCTCCTAATTGGGTTTTGATGCCATTTAATTGAACTCTAACAATGGTTTTGCCTTGGACGCGATCGCCGATATAGCTGAGAACAATTACTTCTTGATGATCTAAAAAGAATTCTAATAAGGTGCCATTTTTGACTTTAAAAGGGCGACGAGTGACAATGCAATTATATTCCCCATCTTCCAGACCTGTTGATTTTACGGTAATTGTTGTAGGATTTCCATTATTCAGAGCCACAAAACACCGAGAATCTCGATAACTACGGGTATAACAATAAATATCAGGGGTAATATATTTTTGCTGTTGGCTTCCCAGAGAAACGGCTGGATTTAAACGGCGTAATTTAGAAAATAATTGTAGTAGTTTATATAGCGGTGTAGTGGTATCCCAACTCTCCATCATCGGGCGATTATAGGGATCATTTCCTCCGTTGGTGTCATTGTGGAGATATTGCTCAGTTCCATAATAAATACAAGGAATTCCTCGACTCGTCATGATTAAACTAACCGCCAAATGTAATACTCCGCGATCGCTATTCAAACTCTGAAAGCGTGGCATATCGTGATTATCAATAAAAGTAATTAATTCGGTTGCCCGATAATAAAGATAATCCAGATCAAAAACAGCTTGAACCAAGGAAAACCCCTGGGGATCATTTTTGCCCAAGGCGGCACGAATAGCTTCGCATAAACCAAAATCCAGAATAGTCATTCCCGAATGATTAGTGAAGTTTACAGAACCCTTATCCCAAGGTTTACTAAACCCCCATTCTCCAAAGATAAAAACGGACGGTTTATGGGTTTGAATATCCGCATTAAACTCCTGCCAAAACCAAATTGGCATGTGTTTGACCGTATCCACTCGTAACGCATCTACCCCTCTATCTAGCCAAAGCTTAATAGCTGATTTAATATAATTTCGATACTGAATATTACTTTCATTAAAAGTTGCCAGCCCAGCCATTTCATAATATAATAATTGATATTCATCTTCCCAATCCGTAATTTCAGGATTATGGTAATACCAGTTATTGGTATCATCATAAAAATCTGCAATTAAAACCCCATCATCATAGAGCTTTCCTTTTTGCCCATTGACATCAGGACTACTGTGGTTACACACAATATCCAAAACTAGCTTCATACCTCGCTTGTGTAATTCCGTAATTAACCGATTAACGGCAGTATATTTTAAGAGAGAATTGGGTTCATCTTTTCCCAAAAAACGAGAATTAATTCGTTTAAAATCCTTTGTCCAGTAACCGTGCATTGCCGCACTTTCAAACTGTAAATCTTCAACTTGTTCAAATAAGGGAGAAATCCAAATAGCCGTCACTCCCATGCCTTTTAAATAATCTAATTTATCAATAATTCCCTGAATATCTCCTCCCCAATATCTTCCCCATTTTTGTTGAGTCGGATCATAAAGTGCAATATTCGGGCCAGCATTATTGCTCTCGTCTCCATCAGAAAAGCGATCAACAATTAAAAAATAAATCGTTTCCTGACGAAATTCAATAGAACGGGTAAATAAAAATTCAAAATCGGCATCAAAAGACTTTGTTTCTTCGGTTGTGTAAAACCCAACTGCGGCTTGGACAGCAGTAATATCAGTTGATACTTTTTCAAGACTTTCAAATGAAGAGAAGACCATAAAAAGATTCCTATTTTACGATTGAGTTACTCACTCAAGTAATATGAAACATTTAAAGATAATTAACTTTATACAGACGACTTTATTCGATGCACAGCTAACATGGTAATGTCATCAAATTGGGGAGCATCAGCCACATAAGCAAATAAATGTTCTTTAATTCGGTCAATCAATTCAACCGCAGAAACAGTTGGCTGTTCTATTAAGGTTAATAATCGTTCTTTTGTAAATAAGTGACCATCTGGATTTTTCCCTTCGGTAACTCCGTCGGTATAACCAATTAGAATATCGCCTGGTTCAAGTTGAATCTGTCTAATTTTAAACTTACCATTTCGCATCATGCCAACGGCTGGCCCCGTCGATTTGAGCGTTGCTTTAATCCCCGATTGCCCCAGAATAAATAGGGATTCATGACCTCCATTGATATAACTCATTATGCCAGTTTTGGGATCAAGTACCCCAAAAAAAAGAGTTGCAAACATACTGAGTCCCCAATGATTTTGGGTGACATAATCATTCGTTAAGGTGATGGCATGAAGCGCGTTAGTATGAGCCAAATTCAGATTATGATCTCCTATCCAACCTTCTAGGGGCTGTGAGTCTTGGAGAATATTAGAAGCTCGTCCTCGTAAGGTATTTTGTGTAGAAAAAATGCGAATTAAGCTACGGAATAGAGCCATAAATAAGGCTGCTCCCACACCTTTGTCACACACATCCGCAATGACTAATCCGATTTGGTGATTAATATCAAAAACATCATAAAAATCTCCAGCGACTTGTTTGGCAGGATAAAAACAAGCACTAATTTCCCAGTTGGGTAATTGGGGAATTTCGTAGGGTAAAAAGTCAATTTGGATCTGTCTTCCTTTTTCTAATTCGCTGTTTAAGGCCTTAGAATATTCGTCTAATTGGCTGTACAGTCTGGCATTTTCTAAAATTAAGGCCATTTGGTCGGCTGTGACTTGCATTAATTTGGCGACCTGACGGCTGAAATGATTGGGCTGGCAGTGTAAAAGGGTCATAATCCCTAGGAGTTCGTTCTCTTTAAGAATGGGAATACAGAGAGCGGAACGAACGGTATAGGGTTGATTGGGTAAAGTTAGCCAACGCTCATCTTTTTCGGTGTCACTAATTATTCCTAGTTCATGGTGTTCATTGACCCAACCAGCTAGTCCCCGGTCTAAAACGCTACCCACCAAACGATTACGGAATTCGGGGGTGACTTCGGTTCTAGAGAGGATAGCATCGGCAATTTTACCCGAAGGATCTAGAACAAAAAGACTTCCTTTTTCCGCTTTTGTTTGCACGGCGGCAATATCCAGCATGGCCTGGAGTGCCGATTTTAGTACTCCTATTTCGGCGGGTGATCGCGCAATTTCTACCAAATTCTCTAATAGACTTCTCTGAATTTCAAAGGCAGTTTTATCGATTTTATGAGCAGCGATTTCCAACACAAGGGCAATTTGGTTGGCGGTAATTTCCATCAGTTCTGCTGTGGCTGGCACAAAATGATTGGGTTCAGAGTGCAATAAGGTGATAATCGCTAATAATTCTGTTCCTTGCAGAATCGGAATAGATAAAGCCGATCTAACCGTGTAAGGCTGATTGGGTAAGGTTAGCCAACGCTCATCTTTTTCGGTATCCGTGACCAGTCCTACCTGACGATGACGTACCACCCAACCAGCCAATCCCTTGTCGAGAACATAACCTAGCAACAGATCGCGTTCGACTGGGGTTGTTTCTCCACGAGTGAGAATACTGTTCGTGACTCTTCCGTTACTGTCTAATAAAAAAAGGCTACCTTTTTCTGCATAGGTCAGGTTAACCGAGGTTTCTAGGGCCTGTCGTAAAGAATTTTTAAGCAAATTTTCTTCTTCGGGCGAATAGGCGATCTCCATCCAATTAGCTAACAAATTATCGGTCTGTAAAGGAGCTTGCCCAGTTCCATAGCGTGACATGAGGACTAGGTTTTCCAGTAATTTCTGATGAGATTCAAAAACTGTTTTATTGAGTTTGAGTTCAGCAATCTCCTGACGTAGCAAGTTTAACTCCTCTAATAACTGTTCTGTCGATGGATTATGTTCACTCATCATCTTGTCCTGTAGAATTTTCTTGATCTTACCTTGTGGACTAAGTCTTAGTAGATTAATCGTTCGATATCGTGTTCGTGAAATTTCTTTAGCAAGCGATCGCCTCTCAATTGCAAAAGCACGATCGCCTTGACTGCACTCCTGGTTGATTTTACTAAATCAAGAAAAGTAGATCAATATCAAAGTTAAAGCCGAGGGAATCTCTCCATTAGCCATTATGGCACGACTATGGCACGACAAAATTGAGACGCTGGACTGAAAGACGAGAGGGTTTTAAAAAATAGGCCAATATTTCATCTAAAATAAACATTAAAGTTAATAATTTAAGAGAAAAATCTATGATTAACTGGCTTAAAACAATTCCTTTTTGTGGAATGATGATCTTCACAATTTCTCCTACTTTAATGGGATTTACTGACCTATCTTCGTCAAAATTCTCCAATAACCTTAGTTCTCAACAGATTAGCTTACGGTTTCCCAGTGGTGGCGATCGCGGCGCACCAGTAAGAACTGGAGGAGGAGGCACTCGTGGGACTGGTTCAAGTTGCTTGAAAGCCGAAAATGGTGAATTATCCCTCAATGCCTTGACTCCTCACTTCAGCAATGTGGCGACGACGGCATCGGCTAACCCAACTTTTTATTACTATCTGCCCGAAACTTCAGCCAATTTAGCAGAATTTGTCATTACCGATCTAAACCAGACGACCGTTTATCAGACGACCGTTAAATTGCCTGCCCAATCTGGGATTATAAAAATCAAGGTAGTTCCAAAAGTTCCTCTGTCCGCGGATCAATATTATCAATGGTCTTTGAAAATTGTTTGTGATAGTCAACATCGAGATAAGGATCTGATTCTGGAGGGAATTTTAGAATATCAAAATCTTGATACAACGGCTTTATCTAGCGATGATCCCATTAAAAAAGCGCGATTCTATGCAGACAAAGGAATCTGGTTAGAGACCTTAGATAGTATTGCCCAGATTCGTTCAACTTCTCCGACGGATTGGACTGAGTTACTGCAATCAGTGGGTTTAGAAGGTTTGAGTTCCCAGCCTTTTGTAGAAGAAGTGCAATCCGATGCGGCTAATCATTTAACTACTCCCCCTTTGAGCAATTCTCCTAAAACATCATTTTAAATCCTTAATGTTAGATTCCTTTTGGGCAAAAGTTAAACCGTTCTTTTGGCGTACTCGTGGTGTTTGGATTGCCACCCCGACTGTTGCGGGATTGGTTATTCTGTTCAGGTTAAGTGGAATTTTGCAGGGCTGGGAATGGACGACCTACGATTTTTATATGCGTATGCGACCAACGGAAGAGCGCGATCGCCGAATTGGAATTGTGGGCATTGATGAAAATGATATTAAAAACCTAAAAGAGTCAATTATTCCCGATGGAGTTTTAGCGGATCTTTTGCAAAAACTGAAAGCGATGCAACCACGGGCAATTGGTTTAGACCTGTATCGGGATTTACCCGTTCCGCCTGGTCATGAAAAATTATTAAACGTTTTCCAAACGACTCCTAATTTAATTGGGATTCAGAAAGTGGCGGGTGAAGCTGGTCGAGATACGGTCTCTCCTTCTTTAGTCCTGAAAAAACAATCCCAAGTTGGGGCCAATGATTTACCCATTGATGCGGATAATCGAATTCGACGGGGCTTTTTTTATTTAAGCGATGGCAAAGAAAATATCTATAGTTTCTCGCTTTATCTGGCGGGCCATTACTTAGAAAAAGAAGGAATTTCTCCCCAGGAGATCGCGGGGACGGATAATTGGCAAATCGGCAAAACGGTTTTTGTTCCCTTTGAATCCAATGATGGTGGCTATACCTGGGCTGATGCTAGGGGATTTCAAATGCTCATTAATTATCGAGGCGGCAATAAATATTTTGAGACCGTTTCCATGACGGATATTCTCAAAAATCGAGTGACCGCTGATTGGGGACGCGATCGTATTATTCTCATTGGCAAAGTGAGTGAAAGCTTTAAAGATGTCTTTTTTACGCCCTATAGTAGCGTTTTTGGACTTTCTCAAAGCATTCCAGGGGTAGAAATTCATGCCAATATCGCCAGCCAAATTATTAGTGCGGCGCTCGATGGTCGTCCTATAATTAGAAGCTTGCCCGATCCCCTAGAATGGCTCTGGATTTTATTTTGGTCAGGGACAGGAGCCGCCATTAGTTGGCAATTTCGTTATATCGAAGGTACTAAAAAATCCTCTTCTCGCTGGGGATTTGTCTTTCTCGGTGTAGTCACTCTCTTTGGTTCGACCTACGGAGCTTTTCTCTTGGGATGGTGGCTTCCCGTCATTCCCCCGTCTTTGGCTTTATTGGGTTCGGCGATCGCCATTACCGCCTACATTGCCCGCACAGGAGTCGAAATTCGTAAAACCTTTGGTCGGTATCTCACCAACGAAGTGGTTGCCAATTTGTTAGAAAATCCGACTGGTTTAACAATGGGAGGAGAAAGCCGAAAAATCACCATGTTAACCTCCGATATTCGAGGCTTTACCGCCACCGCCGAACGCATTGCCCCTGAAGAAGTCATTAAAATTCTCAATTTTTATTTTGGACACATGGCAGACGTGATCACCAAATACCAGGGAACCATTGATGAATTTATGGGAGATGGCATTCTGGTTCTTTTTGGTGCGCCGACCCATCGAGAGGATGATGCTAAACGCGCGATCGCCTGCGCCCTAGAAATGCAACTGGCCATGACTTCCGTTAACCAACAAATGACCCAGTGGGGATACGCCCCTTTACTAATGGGAATTGGTATCAATACAGGAAAAGTGGTCGTCGGTAATATCGGCTCAGAAAAACGAACTAAATACGGCATCGTCGGTAGCCATGTCAATTTAACCTACCGCATTGAGTCCTATACCACTGGCGGACAAATTCTCATTTCAGAGGCAACGTTACAGGAAGCTGGAGAAGTTGTCATGGTCAATGGCGCAAAAGAAGTCCAACTCAAAGGCATTCAAGATCCCATTTCCATCTATGATGTTGGGGGCATGAAAGAACCTTTCAATCTTCAATTAGTTCAGGAAGAAGAAACGTTTGTTGTCTTACCCGAACCATTAAATCTTCAATACGTTGTCCTAGAAGGAAAACATCTGGATAATGCGGTATTTTCAAGCAAAATAACTCAACTTTCCCTGAAAGGAGCAAAAATTCAGGCTAACCTTGACTTGCAAATTCCTCCTCCTTTAACCAATATTAAAATTAATTTATTCACGCCAAATTCTGAAATAAGTGAAGATATTTATGCAAAAGTTCGGGATAAAACCACAGAGGACGATCATTTTTATGTTTACTTTACGGCAAAACCGCCTAGCATAGAAGAACGATTAAATTCTTTGTATAAAATGGCTCAAAAATAATCAAGAATTTTGGAGAATACCTCAGTATGAAGTTGCTTTTTTTGGGATCGGGTTCCGCTTTTACCATCGGCGCAGATAACTTTCAATCCAATATGCTTTTTATGAGTGAATCGGGGAAAAAATTTCTGATTGACTGTGGAACCGATATTCGTTTTTCTTTATGGAAAGAGAATTTTGCCTATTCCGATATAACCGATATTTATATTAGTCATCTCCATTCCGATCATGTCGGTGGTTTAGAATATATCGGCTTTAGTACCAAATTTGATCCCCGATGTGAAAAACCCAACCTCTATCTTAGTCAGGATATTGCAGTTGAACTGTGGCATAAAAGTCTAGCGGGCGGAATGGAAGCGATCGAAGGAGAATTGGCGACTTTAGATACATTTTTTAGGGTTCATCCTTTAAAACCCAAGGGACATTTTGAGTGGGAAAATATTAAATTTAATTTGGTTAAAGTGAATCATGTCGATACAGGTTTTATTTTAATGCCTGCCTATGGTTTATTCTTTGAGATTAATGGTCAAAAAGTATTTTTAAGTAATGATACC
>JBEIFD010000082.1:0-9721 GCA_040382535.1 Merismopediaceae cyanobacterium | reverse complement strand
TAGCCCGTATGGAGATCGGAAAGCTAACACTTTCTGTTTTTTGACTTTTTCAACACGCCCTAATTTGGTTTCTACCTATTCATTGGGAAAGACTTGAAGAACATCTAAAAAAATAGTAAATTCATTGGTTGAAACGTTGATTAAGTTTTTTATAGTGCTTACGTTCTAAAGCATTAGGAATTATATAAAAAATAGCAACACAGACTAGGATAAGTTTCGCTAAATTTAAGCTGAGAAAAGAGATTAAAAAAGCTAAAATATACATAATCGGAGCTTTCCAGATGTGTTTGTGAACAAATCGAACAAATTCAGGGTCAGTTTCTCCATCAACTAAACCATAGGTTGTGACATACCACCAAATAATATCCAAAAAAATCCCAGTAACGGCTAAAACTCCCGAATAAACCATTATACTAATGCGCTCGTTAGGATAGGTTCCTAATAAACCAGTGGGAAAGGGAATCGATGCCACACACAGGAGAAATAAGAGGTTCAGCCAAAGTAAAAAATGATCATGTTTTTTGATATGGGCAAACATATTGTGGTGAGCAACCCAAAAAATACCTAGCACGAAAAAGCTAATTATATGACTGACGATATGAGGAAGAAGATGAACAAGGTGAGACCAAAGCTCGGCCGAGACTAATTCTTTAGAAATTTCAGGAACCTTAATTTCCAATACCAGCAGAGTAATGGTAATGGCAAAGACTCCATCGCTAAAAGCAAAGAGACGTTCATTGCCATGTACGGCAAAAAGACCTGACTGAGGGCTAGATTTGGTTAAATTTTCTTCGAGTTCCACTGAGAATATGTCTCCTTAAATTAACGAAATGGTCGATCAAATTCCAAATGCTTTAGTACTTCTGGCTATAAGATCGACGCTCGTGTACCTTGATGATTTCACGAACAAATAGATGGGCATGACCCCCAGTACGGGCTGTAATCAAATCTTTATCTACAACCACATCTTCATCCAGATAAATTCCTCCCATGTTGACCACGTCGCCATAAAGATTATTATGACAAGTTACCCGACGGCCGCGAATCAATTCAGGAGCGGAGGCCAGTAACCACATTCCATGACAAATGATTCCTTTCAAAACGCTTTTTTCAGCAAAGGCTCGTTTTAAAAATTCTGTGGCTGGGGACAGTTTTTTGACATCATCTGTATAGCGGAGGCGATCAGATACCATGCCAGCAGGGACAAGAATGGCAGTATATTTTCTAAGTTCTTCATCGCTGATATTTTCAAAACTTTCGTGACATTCAAAAGGAGCATGGTATTCGTGTCCCTTAAAAGTTAGCTTATCATTTCCCCAAAGACGACTCAAGAAATGAAGATCTGCTCCTTCTTCAAGAAAGCGGTAGTGATAATACCAAATTTCGTGTTCGTAGAAATCACTTTCGATTAAAATACCTATTTTTTTACCGTTAAGTGTCATAAATTTTAAGATTTAGGTTGATAACTGTGGATTCGATGGGTGCTTTTACTGTTTAATCTTAGTTGCTTTTTCTTCATTTAAAAAATTTTAGGGGAATAAAATTAAAGTGATCGCAATAAATCTTATTCAGTCTCAAAATTTCACCAGATTTCCCCTAGTTTTTCCTTAATAACAAGAAAATTAGCTATTATTCTTCTAAGGAAGGAGGATTTTCTTCATCGGTAAAACCCTGACTAATTTCGACAATATTACCATCAGGATCGGCAATCCAAACAGTACGCCAACCAGGAATATAATCATCAAAATTAAGAGGCCCCAAGGTGATTTTGGCATCTGCTCCAATCTCGGCCAATTTGGCATCTACATTATCCACTTTAAAAGCAAGTTGTCGCACGCCTGGATATTGGGGGCCATCATTAATTGGCGGTGGAAGTGTTGCAGGTTCAGTAGCTTTGAAAATTTCCAAATAAAAAGCAGAGTCTGCCATTTTTAGAAAGACAATTTGATTGCCGTCGGGTAATTTAGCAACTCTAGCGCGTTTGAAACCAAAATATTTGCTGTAAAATTTCTCGGTGAGAATGGGATCTGCACAGGTCAAAGCAACTTGAGAAAAAATTTGTAAGGACATAATAGAATTTTTATTTTGGGTAAAGTGAGTAATGGGTAAGATGACTAAGGAAAAATTAATTATCTGTTTTTAGGATTTATTAATCACTAAAATGAACGATGAGTAGTGATCGCCACAGATAAAAAGGCTAAAAACTAAAGGTCATCCGTAGCGTTCCTGTCACAATATCGGAATTATTTTGGTTTTGGTTAGGGGCAGGATGCCAAATAACCCCAGGTGTAATGGAAATATACTGGTTAATTTGATGACGATAAAACGCTTCAATGTGTAAGGGCGTGGAATTAGGAAATGGATCAACTCCGCTTAAGCTGCCGAGATAAGGTTGCGCACCGACAATTACCGCTCCTAAATTGCCTTCTTGTCCAAGGTCAGGAAAAACAAATGACAGGGCATAGTTCCAGAGTTCTCCGTCGCCGACTCCGATCGCCGTTGCTTGAATATAACCCAACCAGGCTCCAATGCCAAAACCAGGCGAAACCTGCCAGAAAAATTCTCCTCCGTAGGCATTCGTGGAAGTTGCATATTGGGCTAAGGTATTATTCGCGATCGCCGTCCCACTGTAGGCGGGCAGACCAAAAGAGGTCGCATTATCACTAAAACCAAAGGCACCAGGAGTAAAGTAACCATGAATATAGTTTGCACCAAAAGCTAGATCTTTCGTCGCTTGCCACTTAAGGCTGGCTCCAGTAGAAAAGGTTCCATTAAACAATCCCCTTTCCTGATTAGGATTCCCCCCAAGGCCTGCATAATAACCGCCACCTAAAGTTAAAGAATCTGTCAATCGATAAGACAATGCCGTTCCCGATCCCCCTCCCAAACTCAGAATCTGGTTATGTTGGGCAAAGCTAGAAAGAGTAGTGGTTCCCCCATTAAAATCCTCAAAATAGGGATTAACGGGGGGATAGGTATAATCAGAATGTAGTCCTCCAACGGGGGTTACTAGCATGGTCAGGCGATCGCTGACGGGAAATAGATAATAAAGTGTTACCAAAAATAGGGAATTGTTAAAGTCTCCATACCATTGATTGGCCTGAACAACTTCCTTCGTTCCCCCATCAAGATTGGGAATCGTACTATTGCCCGCAGCCATCCGAGTTATCAATAAATCTCTCCCCGTAAAACTGGTATTCAGAGTTAGCCTGGCTCTTTGCTGAAGAACAACATTGTTTTCTCCCTCACCTGAAGAACCCGTTAGCACAAAGTTTACTATCCCTGACAGTTTCGTTGTGGTCGAAAATTGATGATCTTCTAAGTAAGCTAAACGACCTTCTAAATTGTCAACGCGAGTCTGGAGGGCAGTTATTTCTGCTTGAAACTCCTGGACAAGCCGCTTTAGTGTCTCTAAATCATCCCGTAATACAATGACATTTTCCTGCAATAAACGTTCGAGGGTATTTTGGCAAGCATTTAAACCTGCGGCAAACTCGGAGCGGGTTAAAGCGAGATCGCCCCGAAACGTTTGATTGGGATAACCGACTAAGCAACCATAGCGTTGGACGAGAGAGCGTAAGGCTTCGTAGGCCCAATCATTAGGACTAACATCCTTGAGAGAGGAAACAGAGGGAACTTGGTCGTTAGAAAGATTGAGAGGCTGAACGACAGGAAGAGCTAAAGGTTGGGGAACTTTAAGATGGGAAACCAGGTCTGGAGACACAGAAGACTCGTTCACCTCCAATGCCTGAGCCTGGGGCGTGCTAATCCCACCCCAACAAGCCAATAATAAGCTAATTTTTAGCCCTAGCAGTTGCCAGTAGGAACACCTTTTCATCACGCTAAAGAACCATCTGGGTATTGAACCATTCCCGCAAAATGAATAGCGATTCTGCCATCCCGCAAGACCCAGCTATCCGCAAAACGCATATTTGCCTCTTGCCCACCTGCGGTCATTTTGATGCCTTCAACAACCATTAATGTTGTCGGATTTTCGGTTTCGGCCCAAAAAGCGAGATCGACTTCTAGTCCTTCGATGCCAAGAATCCCTTTAAAGTGTTCCCGTAATTCAGCATGACCTCTGAAATAAAGCGGTTTTTTCTCAAAGCTACTAATTAAGACCGCATCTTCAGTATATTGATTAAGCAAACCATCAATGTCTTTATCCAAAATTAATTGGATATGTTCTTTATACATTTTGCCAAGGGCGGAATCAGGGGCGTGTCCCATAATGAAGTCTCCTTAAGGATTGTATTTGTAGGGGAATTTTCGACGGTGGTTGAGGATTTTATACTCCACATTGCCGAATAATAAGGCACGGGAATAAAAGTTTGGTAGAGCAGGGCTACCATATTCCAACATGGGATAGGGATAGGCACCAACTTCTGGCATAACCGACCCGATCGCGGGTAAGCTGACCTGATCGAGTTTTTGCATTTGTTCTAGCGTCAACTCAAAATCACAGGCTCCCAAATCTTCCTTCGCTTGTTCCACAGTCCGAGCCGAAAAAATGGGGATATTAACGACAGGTTGTTGCATCAGCCAACGCAAAGCGACTTGGGAACAAGGTTTGCCAATTTCATCTGCAATTTTGACGACTTCATCCATAATCGCTAAATTTCGTTTAGTCGCCGCACTCCAGAACAATTTTTGATTAGGGTCAACATGATCCTTGAGACGATAAAGTTCGTTGGGATCGAGTTCTCCCCGATTGTATTTGCCCGTCACTAATCCCCCCGCCATCGCTGACCAGGAGACTAAACCGATATCCAATTCGGCAGAAAGGGGCATAAATTCGGGTTCACAGGAACGCTCGACCATGCTCCATTCCAATTGGGTTGCAATAAAGGGATGCCAACCTTGGAATTCTGCGATCGTATTAGCACGGGCTAACCACCAAGCAGGAAAGTTGGAGGCTCCAGCGTAGAGGACTTTTCCCTGGGCAATCAAGTCATTTAACGCTCGTAAAATTTCATCAATGGGGGTAGTGAAATCTTCAATATGAATCCAAAGAAGGTCAATATAATCGGTTTTTAGGCGTTTTAATGAGCCTTCTACGGAGCGAAAAAGATTTTTACGATGATTGCCACAACCGTTGGGATCATTACCATCGCTCATCCCATCAAAAAGGGAGTATTTAGTGGCCAATACAAGGCGATCGCGGTTGGGATGGATAAATTCTCCTAAAAACTGTTCCGATTGACTTTCCTGGTAACGATTGGAGGTATCAATAAAATTGCCTCCTGCGTCCACAAAAGTATTGAAAATTTTCTGGCTTTCAGCTTGATCGGAGCCAAGAGAACCCCAAATCGTACCGAAGGTTCCACACCCTAAACAGAGTTCGGAAACCCTTAAACCACTGCGTCCTAAAAGTTTATATTTCATAGGCTTATTTTTTTCAATGAGAAAGGCTGGAAGCGTGGAATCTAACTAATCGGTTGGTAAAAGCGAATATCGGGTTCACTCTCCAGAAGTCCATTGAGTTGGGCGATCGCGGTTTTGAAGTGGGGAGTTTGGAAGTGAGATTCAAGGAATTCTCGATCAATCCATTCTTCTACAGTAGTAAAATCCGTTGGATCTTCCCGATTTTGCAGAACATAATATTGGAGGCAACCTGGTTCTCGTTGGCTATATTCCATCAGCGTTTGAACAATGGCTTTAACCTGAGAAACGCGATCAGATTTGGCGATCGCTCTAGCCACGACTCGAACATGATTATCGGGGACTAATATCATGGATTAAACCTCAGTTTAAACCTTCCTTTTTACCGTTAAAGCGTGGCAGAACCTGGATAATATTTGAGTTCATCCACAATGTAGGTAACCACCCCAGGTAAACCTGAAGGCAAACTGACAACCTCCCAGGTTTGATAAGCATCCAAGACAATGCGTTTACTATTCGCATCAGGAGCATTCCAGACACTGGCTTCCCATTTAACCAGTACCTTAATGATCGTCTTATCACCTTCGGTTCCAACCAAATCAACAGATTTTACCTCATGAACTTCATCAAAGAAGATATTGATGACACCCGGTAAACCGCTACCCCCCTGATACCAACCAATGAATTTTTCTAAACCCTCCAAGGTCGCTTCGGGGAAAACCATTTTAAGGCCATCTGCCGCCAATAGCGGCGTAATTTCCTCTACTGGGGCATGAACATCCAGTTTTTTATACCATCCTTCAGCGAAGGCTTGCAATTCGGATTGGGTAAACGCGCTCATAAAATTCCTCTAAAAATCGAAAGATTAGATTGATTTATACCTAAACGTATCAAAATGCGAGTATTTTTGAAAAAAAGGTACAAACCTTTCACTACACCAAGATTAATGACAAGTGAAAGATTTATACAATCATACATTACATCAAACTAAAAAGAAATAATTACTCCTCCTAAGCAATAAAAGTAAATTTGAAAACGCTATCGTTAAAGTCAAAATCACTGACATTTAAGTTGCCTGGCAGATCTTCAAATCCAAAGGTATTATTCCCTCGGCTTTGCAGATGTTCAACTCCTCCGTCAGGGTTCGCCATCCCAAAAGAAAAATAAGCAACTTGATGGGTTATAAAGTTATCAAGGGTAGCGGAGGTATTCTCAGGATTCTGGGTACGGAAAGCATTAATACCGTCTTGAAGTGTCCCTCCCGTTGGGATGAGATCACCACCATTTGCAATGACAAAGGGCGCGTAGAATTTTCCTCCCTGGAGGAGAACGTCTCCAAATTCACTAGCACTAGTATTTTTGTTCGCATCACCATCACCACCAGCTTCTAAAATGAAGTTACTGATATTATTGGCGATCGCAGTGCGAGCATAGCCGAGATCACTAGGGTTGAGTAAATCATCGGTAGCACCATTGCCATTGATGTCGAGGGTATCGAGGATTGCACCACTAGAATTTTCAACTTGATAGAGACCGACGAGATTATGAAACAGTGCATTAGTTTGGCTTAGAGCAGTATCATCGGCTTTGGTAGTAACATCACCCGTAGTATTGCTCAAGTTGTAGGCAAGATCGCCAAGTCCATCATTATTAAGTCCATCATCAAATGTTGTAACTCCTTCACTGATGTCCTGATCAGCAAGGTTGGTGATGGCCAAGGAGAAAATAGCACTTGCATCGGGGCTAAAACCGACAGTTATATCATCCACATTGACGGTGACACTGTAACTAGACTTGGTTTCAAAGTCAGGACTATTGCCGATGTAGTATAAAGCATTATTGCGAATTTCAAAGCTTGATGCGTCTGAACCGCTTAAGGACAGAGTGTTATCGCCTTGACCGTCGTCAGTAATACTAATGTCAGCAACTTTGATTCCACCCGTTGTGTCTGTATTTTCTGTTAACGCCGCGATCGCGTTACTAAATACTACGGCAGTGGGAGGATTGTTGGGGACAACTTCAGCAAGCAAATTGGCGTAAGAGGATTGACGAATAAATTCTGAAAGGAAAGCAGAGCCAGTAGGCCGAGCAATACCATTCTCATCGACTCCATTGGCGGCACCAGGAAGCGAAGGATTTAAGGTTTCTTGTAAAACACCATCTGAGGTATAGAGGGCAACTGTCCCAGCAACAGGTTGACTCAAGAAAATCACTGGCGTATTGGTTGCTTGATCATTGGTCACCGATATCGCACCGCCATTACCGACACCCACATTAAATTGATTAACCAAAACAGGATCACTCCGCAGTCCCGTGGGAGAACCATTTCCTGTTGCTGGGTCAACTAAAATTGGGTGAACGTAATCTATGTTATAAATCACAACCCGACTTTCCTTATCCGGAGCTAAGGGTAAACCCGTTGCATCAACCAGGGAAGCTGGATCATCTGTGACATAGAGGCGGTTATCAGGGCCAAAGGTGAGGGCTGCTACAAAATCAAAACCAGTAATTTCTTGCTCCAGAGTATTATTTTCTGGATTATAAACTCGTATGACGGCTGAACCCAAGGTAGAATTCGCTAGGGGACTGTTTAAACCAACATAAATTCGTCCATCGGGGCCAAAAGCTAAATCAGTGAACCGCCAGTCAGCTTTTTCTGGTTCTAGTTGGGCTAAAACACCTTCATTGACATCTGCCGTAGCTGGATCGTCGTAAAATTCCCCCGTATAGCCATCAAAACGCAGAATGCGCCCATTGACCAGATCGCTGACAAATAGACCCGAACGAGTAGATGGATCATCATTCACATTAATAGCGTTAACGGTACTAGTTGTCATTCCCGCAGGAAAGTCTAAACCACTGCCCGCAAAACTAGCATCACCAAAAACGCCGATATACTGACCAGTCAGGCTGTTGTATCGCAGGATTTGGTCGGTTAGTTGACTGCTAACCAGAATTTCACCACTAGCAGAAAGTACGATATCTCCAATTCCACTAAGAGGGTTAGTAGCCGCAGTAATATCTGTGCCTAGTTTGCCGTTGACAAGGGGCGTTCCTAAATAACCTAAGAAATTCATGTCTCGGTCATAGGCCGCGATCGCATCGGTTTGATCCGCTTGGAAAAAGCCAGGAGTTCCCGTTGTTTCATCAAAAGGCTGATCAGTATTAACGCCTACCACATAAAAGATTTCTGGAAATCGTTCCGTTACATCGTTGTAATGGGTATAGCTATTGGAAAAATAGGTGAATTCAGGAGTCGTCGGCAACAATAAACGAGAAACTTCAGTGTTGGCATCTCCATAGGCTCCTAAATAAGTTCCTGGAGTCCCCGTTTGACCAAAGGCTCCAGGATTTGGGCCAAGAACCACACTCCACTGACTTCCCGCAACAGGAGCTCCCGCATTTTCACTCCCATCCTGAGGTTGTTCAAAAGAGCTACCCACATAGAGATTACCATCAGGACCAAAACCTAAACCAGAGAGTACCAATATATCATTGACCCGTCCTGTTTCAGCTTTAACGGCAGTTCCGACATTCGCATAAACCCCGTCATAGCGGCCTGCATTGGGATTCGGGGTGCCATCAGGTAAGAGGGGCCCTTGATAAACCAACACTTGACCAGTCAGAGCACTGCTCACATACATTCTTAAGTCAGGGCCAAAGGCAACCGCACTGGGTTCAAATAGTGGTTGATTCGCTTCAGAAAGAATGCCGCCTGTTTCACCAAAACACCAAGGTTAGCTAAATTAGTGCGGCTGGTCGCAATCCCAGCAGGTGTCCCTGGCTCTACTAAATTGCCGTTAAGGGGATCGATATACCAACCCGTTGCCGCATCTTTTTGCCAAGTGGGGCCTGGATAGCGCAGAACAGCACCGTAACCATTCCTGGCATCCATGTTGGTGCGATCGGGTTCAGGCGTAGTTCCGGTAATAGTGTTTCCCCCTATCCCCTCGTAATAGGTGTTTGTTTCAAAAGTGCCAGTAACAGGATTAATATCCGTACGAATACTAGATTGGTAAATCCCCCCATCAGGGCCGAAGACAAACACGGTGAAATCGGGAGGCAGTCCCTGAGCAGGATCAAGCAAGTTCGCCACAGGAATCCCGTTGTCCCGCGTACCAAAAACACTTAAAAATTCCCCTGTTTCTCCGTCATATTGCAAAATGCGAGAGGTAAAAGCACTTGCGACATAGAGATTTCCATCAGGCCCAAATTTAATGCCACTAGGTATAACCAAACCAGGAATTGCTACACCCAGAGGGGCTCCTGTCGTCGGGTCAAACACAACACGGGGATCATTAATCGTATCAAACTCAAAGGCCTCTGTTCCCGTTGCCAC
>JBEIFD010000081.1:0-9726 GCA_040382535.1 Merismopediaceae cyanobacterium | reverse complement strand
TGATGAAGTTGATACGACTTTTGTGATTAACTCTCCTCTTTCACGCGGTAACCGTATTAATACGGGTAGTGGCCAAGATACGGTGTTTGTCTCCAACGGCGATCGCGCCAATGGTGGTTCAGGCAATGATGAACTGGATGCGACCGATGCTTCGGGTTATCGTCTATCTGGTGGTGCGGGGGATGACTTGTTTTATCTCGGTATGAGTGGTCGGGCGATCGGTGGCGATGGCGATGACCAATTCTATGTCGGTGAAGGCGGTGATAATCTGCTCACAGGCGGCGCAGGTGCGGATCAATTCTGGTTATTGACCGATTCGGCTCCTGATAGCCCCAATACCGTAGTCGATTTCGTTAAAGGAACCGATGTTTTGGGGATTGCCACTCAAGGAACAAGTGTTAATTTTGCCAGCTTGACCTTTACAGGAAATAACATTGCTCTTAATGGCGATGTTTTTGCAATCTTGACGGGTTTTAATACCACAACCTTGACAGCCGCCGACTTCGTGTTCGAGTAAATTTGAATTAATTTTTTTAACTCCCTGGCGACTTTTGGGTTTTTCTAAACACCAGGGAGTTTTTGTTTTTTGATCAAATAAAGAAATGCGATCGCCTAACCACCATAAGTTAACAATAATCCAAGGCTAATGATTCCTTAACCTTGTTATGAGAGACTGCTTTAGGGAAGCAATAAAAAGTGCTAACAATCTTTATTTAAACAATTTTTAAGGATCAAAAATGGCGACCATCAAAGGCACAATTAATAACGATGAACTCCTAGCTGGCTCAGAAGACATTGTTCTTGGGTTAGAAGGTAACGACAAAATTGATGCAGGCTTGGGGGCTGGTGGTAATACTCTCGGTGGTGGTACAGGGAACGATGAACTAGATGCTGGAAAAAATGATTTACTTTTAGGGGATACGGGAAACGATCAACTGGATGCGAGCGATGAAGGCGGTAATAACAGTCTTTATGGTGGAGAAGGTCAAGATACACTCTACGCAGGCGAAAATGATCGGGCTTTTGGGGGGTCAGGCGACGATAACATTTTTGCAGGAACAGGCAATAATACCCTCTACGGTGGCACAGGACGCGATCGCTTCTGGATTGTGAATGCAGAGGTTCCCACTAGCGTCAATACCGTTGCTGATTTTAATGTCCAAGCCGATCAAATTGTGATCAAACTAGATGGCGTAAATGCTTTAACAAATTTAAGTTTTCAACAAACGGGTACAGATACCGTTATTAAATTAGCTGCTACAGGAGAAAGTCTCGCGATCGTACAAAATACGGCTAGTACGGTCTTTAATAGCAATAATGTCATTTTTGATGAGACCGCGCCCCTCAATTCCAGTCAAACCATTAATAATCCCACAAAGCAAGATCGTAAAACCGTTACTGGGGTAGAAAACCTTGGGTTAGTCACGTTTACTACGGATACATCCTTTAAAGATACTCAAGTAGGTGGTTTATCAGGAATTGTCTATGATCAAGCCCAAAATTCCTACTATGCCATTTCCGACGATCGCAGTAGCATTAATCCCGCTCGCTTTTATACCCTAGAAATTAATCTCAGTGATGGTCGTCTCGATAGTGGTGATGTTAGTTTTACGCAAGTTACGACTCTTTTAGATAGCCAAGGAAACCCTTTTCCCACCAACAGCTTAGATACGGAAGGCATTGCTTTAACCGAGAATGGCAGTGTTTATATTGCTTCTGAAGGCGAAGCCCGTCCTGATATTCCCCGCCTTACCAATCCCTTTGTTAATGAATTTTCTCTCTCTGGTCAACAGCTTAGTCAACTTCCCATTGATGAAAAGTTCTTTGCGGTTGATGGCACGACAAAAGGAATCCGCAATAACCTAGCTTTTGAGAGTTTAACCATTACTCCTGACGGGCGTTATCTTTACACCGCAACAGAAAATGCCCTCGCGTCTGACGGGACTGCGGCAACCCTAACGGATACCAGTCTTTCGCGTATTGTGAAGTACGATCTCACAACGGGACAGGTCGTAGCCGAATTTGTCTATGAAGTCGAACCCATTCCCAAGGCTTCTAATCCTGTCGGAGGCTTTGCGGATAATGGTTTAGTTGAATTATTAGCCATTGATAATAACGGAACCCTACTCAGTCTAGAACGTTCCTTTGCGGCAGGAGTGGGTAATACAGTGAAACTTTACGAAATTCAAACCCAAGGAGCCTTAGATGTTAGTTCCTTTGATGATCTCTTTTGGGAAGCAGAAAATACTCGTTTTGCCATTGATTCTCCCGTCAAGAAGAAATTGTTAGTCGATTTTCAAGCAGATTTGGGTATTACTCCCGATAACCTGGAAGGTTTGTCCTTGGGCCCAGTTTTGGCGGATGGTCGTCAATCGTTAATTGTGGTCAGTGACAATAATTTCAATGCTACTCAAACGACTCAGTTTATCGCCCTGGGGTTAGATATTCAAACTACGCCTGCCGTTTTACCCGTAATAGAAACGGCCGATGCAATTGATGATGCCAATGGTGAAACGACTACGCTGGGTTTATTAGGCGATTCAGATGATCCCGCCGTTTGGATTGATCCTGATAATGCGGAAGATAGTTTGATTATCGGGACACTCAAAGATGGTGGTTTGGCCGTTTTCTCTTTGGATGGCGAGGTGCTACAAAAGATTACTCCTACGGATATTTTGGGAGCTACGGCTCAATTTGGCGATCTACGCTACAACAATGTGGATGTTCTCTATAATTTCCAACTCGGCACGGAAACCGTTGATATTGCTTTGGTGAGCGATCGCGCCAATGACACGCTCAATATTTTTAAAATCGATCCCACGACCCATACATTAGTTAACGTTACCTCAAGCCAATTGCTTGCTCCAGTCTTTTCTGTTTTCGGAGTTGATGATGGAGAGGCGACGGTTTATGGGTTAGCGGGTTATCGGAGTCCTGTTAGCGGTAAGTCCTACGTCTTTGTTACCCAGGCAGGCGGCAACAAAATTGCCCAATTAGAACTTAAAGCGGATGCCCAGGGATTAATCACGGCGGAAGTTGTCCGAACAATTAATTTGCCGATCGCCGCAGGAAAAACAGCGGGTGATTATCAATCGGAAGCGATCGCGGTGGATCAGGAAAAAGGCATTGTTTATCTAGCAGTCGAAAATGAAATCGGCCTTGTTAAATTTGCGGCTGAACCGAATGGAGGAGATAACATTACCATTGTCCGTCCAGTGGGTTCTCCCGAATTAGTCCCCGACCTCGAAGGATTAGCGATTTATTACGGGCCCAATGGCACAGGTTACTTAGTCGCTTCTAGTCAGGGAGATAGCAGTTACGCAGTTTATAGCCGAGAAGGTAGCAATAGTTATTTGGGAAGTTTTGTCGTCGGCGATAATCTCCCCGCAGGTATTGATCAAGCAAATGAAACCGATGGCTTAGAAATTATCAATGTTCCCCTCGGCCCTACTTTTCCCTTTGGAGCATTATTAGTCCAAGACGGAGCGAATGATCCTCAAAATGCGGTTGAAAATGGCGATGAACTGGAAAATAACAACACGAATTTTAAATTTGTCCGTTGGGATGATGTGGCGAATGCCTTTGAAACACCGTTAATCGTTGACACAACCAGTTACAATCCCCGTAATTCCGACGTTAATCCCCAATCTTTGGTGAATGGAATCGCCAGTGGTGATGTAGATCAAAATTCGGCCATCCTCTGGGCCCGCAGTCTGTTTGTGGGGGAAGTGACCTTTGAATATTCTAAAGATGCGAACTTTAGCGCGATCGCGGGCAAGAAAACGGTCAACGTGACGGATTCAACGATTCCTGTCAAAGTAGAAGTGATTGGATTAACGGCCAATACTGAATATTTTTACCGAGTAACTGATACGGCGGGAGACACAGCCACAGGACGCTTCCAAACAGCCGCTTTAGCAGGAGAGAAAAAAGGCTTAACTTTTGGTGTTTCTGGGGATTGGCGAGGAGAATTAGCTCCCTATCCTGCGATCAGTAACGTCGCCGCCCAAGAACTAGATTTCTTTGTAGAACTTGGAGATACCATTTATGCCGATTACGGTTCCGATGCTGTCCTCAATGCCGATGGTAGTCGAAAAGCTCAAGTAGAAACCCTAGCCGAATATCGCGCTAAACACGCTGAAGTTTATGGCTCTCGTTTAGGAGAAAATTATTGGGCCCAATTACGGGCTTCTACTTCAGTTTTTGCGACCATTGATGACCACGAAGTGATTAACGATTTCGCGGGTGGGGCTAATGCCAGTACCGATGAGCGTTTTTCAACAACAACGGGCTTGATTAATGATACGGAACTTTATGAAAATGGTTTAACTGCCTTTCAGGAATACAATCCCCTAGTCGATAAATTTTATGCTGACAGTACGGGGGATGTCCGTTTTGATGGGGAACGTAAGCTCTATCGCAAAAACGCTTTCGGGAAAGATGCGTCGGTTTTTGTCTTAGATACCCGTTCTTTCCGTGATGAAGGGATTAACTTTACCGATGCGAATAATGACACGATTCCTGATAATCCCGCCGCAGTTCTTGTGGATTCTTTGACCACCGAGCGGACGTTATTGGGATCAGTCCAATTAGCGGAATTTAAACAAGACTTATTAGCCGCTCAAGCCAGTGGGCAAACTTGGAAATTTGTGATGCTTCCTGAGCCGATTCAAAATATTTTGCCAGGTATTAATGTGGATGCCTACGAAGGCTACGGCAAAGAACGGGCAGAATTACTGAAATTTATTAATGACAATAAAATTACCAACGTTGTTTTTGTCGCGGCGGATATTCACACCACTTCTGTTAATAATCTCACCTACCAACTCGCCTCTGGCGGAGAACAAATTGCCACTTCTGCTTTTGAAATCACCACAGGATCTGTTGCCTTTGATCAACCCCTGGGAGAAATTCTCGGTAATTTTGTCAGTGCTTCTAATCCCACTTTTGCGGCTGGTTATGCGGCCGCGCCCATTGCGCCTGATACTGACAGTGATCCCAACGATAAAGACGATTTGGTAAAATTGGCTCTCAAACAACAAATTCTTCAGCTAGGGGGTTTTGATCCCATCGGACTAAATGATAACTTAGCTCAAGCTGAGGGCTTAATTGATGCAACTCTCTTGAAAGGAGATTATTTTGTCGGTCATAGTTATGGTTGGACTGAGTTTGATGTTGATCCGTTGACTCAAAAATTAACGGTTACGACCTACGGAATCAATGCTTACTCAGAAGCGGAAATTCTGGCTCAAGCGGGGAATTTAGACAGTCTGAATCCTACCATTGTCAGTCAGTTCGAGGTGAATCCCCAATCCGAACCGAATCCCACTCCCCAGCCTCCGATTACCCTGAGTGCGATCGGAACCTATGCAACAGGTCAATATAATCAATCCGCCGCCGAAATTCCCGCCTATGATCCTGCCAGTAAACGGCTTTTTGTCGTTAATGCTCAAAAGGGTAAGGTGGATGTTTTAGATGCGAGTAATCCGACGAATCCGACCTTGATTACCTCTATTGATATCAGTGCTTTTGGTTTGCCCAATAGTGTCGCGATTAAAGATGGGCTTGTTGCGATCGCAGTCGAAAACATTGACAAACAAGCCAAGGGACAAGTTCTTTTTTATTCTGCTAATAGCCAGGATTTTGCAACTCCCCTCAAGGCTTTAGAGGTCGGGGCTTTACCCGATATGCTCACCTTCAGTCCCGACGGCAAAAAAGTCTTAGTGGCTAATGAAGGCGAACCGAATGGCACTTATACGAATGATCCCGAAGGCTCTGTTAGTATTATCGACCTTTCCTTGGGAATCAATTCTGCAACAGTTCAAACGGCTGATTTTACTGCTTTTAACAGTCAATTTGCCCAACTTAAAGCGGCAGGAGTCAAATTTAAGGGAGATGTTGGTACAACCCGCACGGTTGCTCAAGATCTAGAACCCGAATATATTGCTGTTTCCCCCGATGGTACGAAAGCTTGGGTAACGCTCCAGGAAGCTAACGCGATCGCGGTTATTGATATTGCAACAGCCACCGTAGAAAGTATTAAACCCTTGGGCTTCAAGGATTATAGTGTTCCCTCAACTCGGCTTGAAACCTTTGAATTTAATAATTTACCTTCCATTGGAAAGACCGCCGCAAATCAAGAACTTTTCCTCGGTGGTTTCTCTGGTCTGTTTTATGAAGGTACAGCCGCCAACGGTAATCTCAAATTTTTTACCCATACCGATCGCGGCCCCAACGGTGAACCCACTGGTAGCAATCGTCCTTTCCTTCTTCCGAATTTCAGCCCTGAAATTGTTCGTTTCGAGTTAAATCGTTCTACGGGTGTCATCACCATTACTGAGCGCATCAATCTTAAGCAAGCAGACGGAACAGCGATTACGGGCTTACCCAATACCAGTATTGTGGGAGGTAATGGCAATACGCCCTATAACGACGAAGTTCCCGTTAATCTTCAGGGAAATCCGATTACACCTCTCGATAAATTGGGGGGAGATTTTGAAGCCATTGTTCTGGCTAATGACGGTAGCTTTTGGATGGTGGATGAATATCGTCCCGCTATCTATCACTTCGGCACGGATGGCAAGTTAATTGAACGTTTTGTTCCCCAAGGGACAGCAGTAGCGGCAGGACAACCAGAAGGAACCTTTGACACAGAAGTCTTACCGAGCATTCTCGCCCAACGTCGTCAAAATCGGGGCTTTGAAGCTGTCGCCTTGAATAAAGACAATAACAAACTCTATGCCTTTGTTCAAAGTCCTCTGCGTAACCCCACGACCCTCAGTAATAGTAATCTCAATAACCTGAATAATGTCCGCATCATTGAATTTGATGTCGTTACAAAAACCGTCACGGCGGAATATCTCTATCGTCTTGATAATGGCAACTTGGGTACAACCGACAACACTCGTCCTGACAAAATTGGGGATGCAGTCTATATCGGCAATGGGGAATTTTTACTCGTTGAACGGGATGATGATGCCATTGATAGCGACCCTCTCAGCAATATTGAGAAAAAAGTTTACCGCTTTAGCTTGGACGGTGCAACAAATGTTCTCAATCAGGATGCTGCGATTGATTTGGGCGGTGGCAATCTGAAAACCATTGATCAAATGACCCCAGCAGAACTGGTTAGTCAGGGCATTAATTTAGTTGCCAAAAATCTACACGTTGATTTGGCCAAAGCAGGTTACAACACGGTTGAAAAAGTCGAGGGCTTGACCTTAGTGGATGCTAACACGATCGCCGTTCTCAACGACAATGATTTCCAAGTAGCAGGAATTACCCTAAATGGGGATGGAACCTTTATCCCCGATCCCAATCCTGACCCCATTGTTCTCGGACTGATTACCACTCAACCCCAAGAACTAGATGCCAGCGATAGCGATACTGCTATTAATATTCAGAACTGGCCGATCTTTGGGATGTATCAACCCGATGCGATCGCCAGTTATACCGCCAACAATCAAACCTATTACATTACGGCCAATGAAGGGGATGCACGGGAATATGGAGACTATGTAGAAGGAGTTCGCATTAAGGACTTAAATCTTGATCCGACCGCCTTTCCTGATGCGGCTGACCTGAAGACCGACCCTAAACTAGGGCGTTTATTGGTAACGACGGAACGAGGTGATACGGACGGCGATGGGGACTACGATCAACTCTATACTTTCGGTGGCCGTTCCTTTTCGATTTGGAATAATCAAGGACAGTTAGTTTATGACAGTGGCGATGACTTTGAACGTATCACCGCCGAACAATTCCCTGAATACTTTAACGCCAGCAATAGTAACAATACCTTTGATAATCGCAGTGATGATAAAGGGCCAGAACCAGAAGGCGTTGTTACAGGAATAATTAACGGTCGAACCTATGCTTTTGTCGGTTTAGAACGCATCGGCGGGGTCATGGTTTATGATGTCACCGATCCCGTGAGTCCTACTTTTGTTCAATACATTAACAATCGGGATTTTACAGTAGCGACTGATAGCGCGGCGGCGAAGGACTTGGGGCCAGAAGGATTAGCGTTTATTTCTGCTCAAGATAGCCCCAACGGTAAGCCCCTATTAGTGGTGGCCAATGAAGTCAGTGGCTCAACGACTTTTTATCAAATTGACCTCAATGAAGCACCGATCAATAATCCTCCCACAGCCGTTGTTCTCAGCAATACAGTAACAGCGTTAGCCGAAAATAGTAATACAGCAGGGGGAATCAAAGTAGCAACGATCAACATTACTGATGATGGTCAAGGAACTAACGTCTTATCCTTGAGTGGAGCAGATGCAAGTAGCTTTGAGATTCGTAATGATGAATTGTTTTTTATTGGCAATAGTCCCGATTTTGAAACTAAAGCTAAATACGATGTAACGGTCAATGTTGATGATAAAAGCGTTGGAGAAACTCCCGATGCCAGTACGGATTTTACGCTAAACATCACGAATTTACCCGATCAAAATATCAGCGATCGCGTCTCTCAATTTAATAATAAAGGCAATAATCTAGGCAGTCTCGTCTATAACTTGAGCGATGTCTCTGGTAATGCCAATACTCAAGCTGACAATACGGCACTGAACCAAACCGATGCACTTTTCCATAATTTAGTCGGTCTTTACCAAGTCGAAAATGCTAACGGTGCGATTCTTGACACCCTGGATTTCAATGGCAATGGTGCGATCGATGATTTACTCAATCCTGGTGATACAGGTTACGCTCGTACCGCGATTACGAACGCCGTTAATAATTTCGTCTTACAGATGGGTGCAAACGGTGATCCTACCGACAATACTAGTTCCTCTGAATTTGGTGATGTTCTGCTTCAAGGCGGAAAACGCTATGCTCCCTTTGCGATCGCCAATGGTGGTAATTTAATTCCCACAGGCGGAACCTTACAGGACGGTATCAATGCTTTCCTTACTCAAAATCCTAATAACACCGCCGCCAATCTATCTGACTTTATGACCCATGCCGTTGCTTATTTCAGCTTTGGTAATGCTAATCCCGATGGTGCTGAACACCTACAAAACCGAGGAAATAACGTCTTTGGTTTTGAGGATCTGCCAGGCAACTTGGGAATCAGTGATTTTGACTTTAACGATGCCGTGTTCAAATTTACTTTCATTGGATAATTCCGTGTTCTTAAGCTGTTCGTCGTCCAAAATTTTCATAGGCAAGGGGCTTAAGTCCCTTGCTAAAAAGCATTAGGGATTTGTGATAATACAATTTAGATTCTTCAAGGCTTACGACCGACTTAAGAAGCACTGGAAATTGGGGAGACAATCTCTTCAATTATTAAATTACGGTTACTTACGAAGTTGGATAATGGCTTTTTGAATCCTATTTTTTAAATCTGAATCTTTTTTTAGTCCATCGGTAATTGCATTAAATTCTGATGATTTTAGACCACTATCTTGTGCTATTTTTTTTGATTTGTTACAAAAATCAACAGCAACTTTTTGGGCATCCTTGGGAAGTTTCTTCAAGGAATCTTTTTGATTACAAGAAATTTGGGGGGGCGTTTTACCCAAGATTTTCTGAATTTGTTGATAGGCTGTTTTGCGTTCGGTTTCTATTTCTAAAACAACTTTCGCGTATTGATTAATTTGTGCCTGACTAAAATCCTGGGTATAGGCAAAAAAACTAAAAACTAAACCAGATGAATTCCAAGCATACTCAGGGACAATACCGAAGAGAATCCCGATAATGGCTAGTGAATTGATAATAAAAAAT